>NZ_CP017037.1:527500-830000 GCF_001717505.1 Dialister pneumosintes | reverse complement strand
TGGTCGAGGAGAAGTATCACGAGAAGGTGTGCAGAGAGATATTCTTCCGATCGTTGAAGGCGCAACTGTAAAAACAAAGTATGGATCTATCAAGACCGACCATATTTTATTTATTGCAGCAGGGGCTTTTCATGTTTCTAAGCCAAGTAATTTAATTCCTGAATTGCAAGGTCGTTTTCCCATTCGAGTGGAATTACATAGTTTATCAGTAGATGATTTAAGAAAAATCCTTACGGAACCGAGGCAAGCATTAATTCGGCAATATACGGCTTTATTGGAAGCGGATGGTGTACAAGTAACTTTTTCTGAAGATGCATTAGTTGCTATTGCTGAAATTGCAAATGAAGTAAATAGTGAAACGGAAGATATTGGTGCACGAAGATTATATACTATATTGGAACGTGTTCTTGAACAACTATCTTATGATGTACCTGAGTTACCTATTTCATCGGTAGTTATTGATGAAGCTTATGTAAGAAAAAAATTAGGGCGTATTACTGAAAATATGGATATATCCAACTACATTTTATAAATTAATAGGAAACACCATAATAAAAGCATTCGATACAGAATGCTTTTTATTATGTATAAAGTTTATTTTAAACATAGAAAATACTTAGATATTGACTGATTGTAAACCTTATTACTATAATAAAGAAAAATTAATTGGGAGGGATGCACATGAGAAATACCATATTAGATTATTTTCGAAAGGCTAATGGGCAATTTATTTCCGGAGAGCAAATTTCAGATGATTTGCATGTGTCTCGTACCGCTGTTTGGAAACATATCAAAATATTAAAAGAGCGTGGGTATATTTTTGAATCCAGTACACGTAAAGGATATCGTCTTATTTATGCACCTGATTTATTAACGCCGCTTGAAATAGCAAGTGTTCTTCGTACTCATTCATTGGGGCAAAATGTAGTATATTTAGAAACGACAAATTCTACCAATGAGATCGCGAAAGAATATGCAAGAAATGGTGCGGAAGAAGGAACCATTATTGTTGCGGAAGAACAAAAAATGGGGCGTGGACGTTTTTCCCGTTCTTTTTATTCTCCTTTCGCTAAAGGAATTTGGTTCTCTTTAATATTAAGACCGACATTTTTTCCTCTAGAAGCATCTAAGTCAACTCTACTTGCTGCTGTTGCAGTTTGTAGAGCTCTTCGTAGTGTGGGACTCCCACAAGCAGCGATTAAATGGCCTAATGATATATTGGTTGATGGACGTAAACTCGTTGGAATTTTAACGGAATTGTCGGCTTCTATGGAAAGAATTGACTACATTGTTATGGGTATTGGGATTAATACCGGTATAGAACGTATTGAGTTTCCTGAAGATTTTAGAGATAAAACGACTTCATTTTTGGCGGAAGGAATAGCTGTATCGAGAAAACAGCTATTAGCTGCTGTATTAGCTGAATTGGAAAAATTGTACATGGTAGCGGAAACAGAAGGTTTTGATAAAATATTGGAAGATTGGAAGACTCTTTCTTGTACTATTGGGAATGAAGTACAAGTTATTTCTGAAGATAAAACATTTATAGGAAAAGCCGTAGATCTTGATAACAATGGTTGCTTATTGGTAGATACCGGTACAAAGATAGAACGTGTTATTGCCGGAGATGTGTCTATTCGTCCGGTCAAGCAATAAAAGATAAAAAGCTAAAAATGTAAGAACAACAGTTAGGAGAAGAGAATGCTTCTGGTATTTGATGTAGGAAATACGAATATTGTATTAGGTTTTTATGATAAAGATAAACTGATTTATCATTGGAGAGCCGCTACTAATGCACTTAAAACTGCAGATGAATATGCTGCTTCCTTAGGAATGATGTTTCAATTGGATGGATTTAGTTTTGAGGATGTAGATGCTATTATTATTTCTACTGTTGTACCGCCTATTAATCCTATTTTAGAAACACTATGTAGAAGATACTTTAAAGTAGAACCCTTGATGGTTGGTCCCGGAATTAAGACCGGACTCAATGTGTTATATGATAATCCGAAAGAACTTGGGGCAGATCGTATTGTAAATGCAGTTGCAGGAGCGACCATTTATGGTGGACCGATTATTATTATTGATTTAGGAACAGCCACCACTTTTTGTGCTATTGATGATAAAAAAAGGTATCTTGGAGGGGCTGTTGCACCGGGAATTGGAATATCTATGGAGGCATTATTTCAACGCGCATCTAAATTACCTCGTATAGAAATGGTTAAAACTTCTTCACTAATTTGTAAAACAACGGTAGCTGCTATGCAATCAGGCATTTATTATGGAGCAGTAGGTCAGATTGATGGTATTGTCAATCGAATGAAAGAAGAAATGGGATATGAAAATATTAAAGTAATTGCAACAGGTGGTATGGCAAAACTTATTGCAGAAGAATCTATAACTATTGATGTGTTAGATCCTTTATTAACTTTAAAAGGACTGCATATTCTGTATAAGAAAAATACAGGAAAGTAACAATCTATAATAAAAATGAAGAAATAAAAAGCACTCAATAAAGAGTGATTTTTATTTCAGGGATACTATTCATTTTCTGAAAGAAGCTGGGATAAATCGGTAATTAAAGAATTAAAATTCGCTTTTACATTATTTATATCTGTTTTTAGACCGGATAATTCATCAGCGGATGTGGAAACATTATTTTCAACTTTATTTACTCTCTCATTTAAAGAGGTTAGTTTACTTTCAAGCTCATTTATTTTTTTGGACACATCTTTGGTAGAGTTTTCATTTGGTGTAGTAGACATTGAAGTTAATTGAGTTTCAATCATTTGGATTTTTTTGCTCTGTATAAAAGTTATACCGGTTAAAATAGTAATTGTCATTATACAGATTATAATAAGAATGTATAATATTTTTTCTTTTTTCATAAGTTTTCCTCTAATAAATCTAATAAAAACCAATTATTAAATAATATATACTGTAACATATAATGTTTTTATAAGCGAATTATTGATTTTTATATTCATTGTTATGTGAGTGTTACTATATATTTTTATAATAAAGAGTTGGATATTACTTGTTATTTAAAAAATGGGAGAGTATAATAAGCTCATCATGGCCGGTTAGTCAAGCGGTTAAGACGCTGCGTTCTCAGCGCAGAGAGCATGGGTTCGAATCCCATACCGGTCACCAATGGTTGTAAGAGTTTTAGTTCTTGCAACCTTTTTTAGTTAATTCAGGTGTAGAAACATAATGATATAATAAATGTATAATCTGTATAGTTATCTATGATATAGGAGGGAATTGTGATTCACTCGAAAAGAAAATGGGTAGTTGCAGCAGCAATTATTTTATTAATAGTAGCAGTAATAGTTGGTACGGAAGCTATGGGAAGTGGTAAGTCACTACCCAAAGTAAGGAATGGTTATGTAGCAGTTATACGTATTGATGGAGAGATTTATGGAGGACCGCCGACAGGAAATGTATTCTCTTCTAATGGAACTTCTAGTGAGCAGGTCATGTCAGAACTTGAGTCTGCAAGAAAAGATGTCAATGCAAAAGCGATTTTATTGCGAATTAATAGCCCGGGTGGGTCTACAGGGGCTACACAAGAAATTTCTGAAGAATTGGATAAAATTAAGAACTCGGGAAAACCAATTGTAGTGTCTATGGGAGATGCTTGTGCTTCTGCCGGATATTGGATTGC
Source organism: Dialister pneumosintes (assembly GCF_001717505.1). NCBI lineage: Bacteria > Bacillati > Bacillota > Negativicutes > Veillonellales > Veillonellaceae > Dialister > Dialister pneumosintes. Next base: position 826,333 of record NZ_CP017037.1, on the reverse strand, counting down.
AAGTAAAGGCGATTACATCTTTGCTAATCCGGCTACTTTAACAGGCAGTATCGGTGTATATATTGATTATACAAATGTAGAAGGATTGGCAGAAAAATTAGGTGTGAAAGAAGAAAAAATAAAGAGTGGACTTTATAAAGATATGTTGTCCATGTTTCGCCCTATGACGCCTGAAGAACGCACGATGATACAGGGGATGGTAGATGATATTTACGGTCAATTTGTAACCACTGTTGCTGAAGGTCGCCATATGGACATTAATAAAGTGAAAGCTATAGCAGATGGACGAGTTATTACTGGCCGGCAAGCACAAGCTTTAGGCTTGGTAGATGCTATGGGAAATTATTACGATGCACTTGGTTATGCAGGTGGATTGGTAGGTATGAATGAAGATGTTCCTACACATTCTTACGAGGAAAAACTGTATTTACGAAATTTACTTTCAGCAAATGCGGAAAGCTTTGCAAAAATTATTGGAAAGAACATGGCGACTGAAATGAAATCTATTACTTCATTGGATCAGCAGCCGGTTGTTAAATAAGGAGGTACTATGAATTATTTTCTGGATTTAGTGTACAGCCTTATGGTGCACCCCCGTGTTGCATTGCGTGCTATCACAAGAGGTGAACAGTGGATTGTTGCAGGATTGATATACCTTTTTACGATTCTTATTATGTCTTTATCATCCTTAGTGGAAGGTCCCGGTGTAGTTTTGAGTTTTTTGCTTTGTCTTTTTATAGAGATGACTTTACTTTTGCTGCATAGTGCAAGTATTCATTATGTTGCCGGCTGGTTAGGTGGACGTGGTAGTGCTAAAGGAATCACTTCAGGTTTTATGGCAACCGTTTGTCCTTTGTCTATCCTCGTGTTTTCGGCCCTTGCGGATTCTTTCAGTTTAGATGTGATAGCCGGTATCATTAGTTGTGTTGCTATCGTATGGCACTTTATTCTTAACATAATTGCTGTTAGTGAGAATTATGGGTTCACTTGGGGGAAATCGGCTCTGGTTTTGCTTACTCCTATAGCAGTAGCGGCTTTTATCAGTATCAGTATTATGGGAATAGGTACGATTATAGGTGTTTCTGCTTTAATGAATATGGGTATATAAATAGAATAAAAAACGGAATAGGATTTAAAAGAAATACAGATTTATTGTTGATTATGGTATAATCAATGAGTATGTATTTCTTTTTATAGCATGAAATTTTAAATTAGAACAAAATAGATTATGCAAATAATACGAATAGGAAACTATTCTATTTATTTGAAGGAGGATATGATATGTGCGGTATTGTTGGCTATGTGGGAGACAAAGAAGCATCAGAATTTTTAGTTGATGGACTTCGTCGCCTTGAATACAGAGGCTATGATTCTGCAGGTATTGCTGTTTTTGATAACAATAAAATAAATATTGTTAAGAAGAAAGGCGGCTTAGCAAATTTAGAAGCTGCATTAAAAGCAACGCCATTGATAGGGACTATGGGTATTGGACATACTCGTTGGGCGACACATGGGCAACCATCTGATGTGAATTCACATCCACATGGTGATTCTCGTAATCATTTTGTGATTGTTCATAATGGAATTATTGAAAACTACTTGACTTTAAAAAAGCAATTAATAGAAAAAGGGCATGTATTTAAATCGGAAACAGATTCTGAAGTAGTTGCTCATTTAGCAGAAGAACTCGATGATGGAGACTTTTTTTCTACTGTTCGTAAAGTAGTAAAAGAAATTACCGGTACTTATACCTTATTGTTTATGAATAGTGATTATCCGGATACTATTATTTGCACAAAGAGTGAGAATCCGTTAATCATTGGACTTGGTAAAGGTGAGAACTTTATTGCATCGGATATTCCTGCCGTTATTAATAAAACAAGACGTATTTTTGTCATCAATGATAAAGAACTTGTCATTGTCAAGAAAGATAAAGTTTCCGTATTTGATGGTGATGGGTTACCTATTTCCAAGAAAGTACAAGAAGTAAACTGGTCGGCGGAAGCGGCAGAGAAAAATGGATATCCACATTTTATGCTCAAGGAAATTTATGAACAGCCGAAAGCTATTCATGATACGGTAGCTATGCATGTAGCTAAAGATGGAAGCGTTTGTTTTGATAATTTAAACTGGATTAAAGCAGATTTAGAAAATATTGATAATATTTTAATTACCGCTTGTGGAACCGCTTATCATGCAGGGTTGGTAGCTAAACATTATATCGAACGTTTTGTTAAGATTCCTGTAGAAGTGGATATTGCATCCGAATACCGTTATCGTCAACCTTTGACTACAGCAAGAACTCTGTGCATTGTAGTGAGCCAATCCGGGGAAACGCTGGATACCCAAGCTGCACTTAAAGAAGCAAAAAGATTAGGTGCACGCAGCATTGCTATTACCAACTCTATCGGTTCTTCTATTGCAAGGGAAGCGGATTATACTATATATACATTGGCAGGTCCGGAAATTGCAGTAGCATCTACCAAAGCATATACAACACAGTTAGTGGCTTTATTGTTATTAGCTTTGTATATGGGGCAAGTAAAGGAAACGGTAGCACCGTCTGTAGTTAAAACGATTACGGATTCTTTATTAATCTTGCCGGAAAAAATTACAGAAGTTCTAAAAGAAAAAGATCATATGGAAAAATTAGCGGATTCTTTTATTCATGCTAAAGATATATTCTATCTTGGTCGTTCTATTGACTATGCAATTGCTATGGAAGGCGCCTTAAAACTTAAGGAAATTTCTTACATCCATGCAGAAGCTTATGCTGCAGGTGAATTAAAGCATGGGACGTTGGCATTAATTACTAAAGATACTCCCGTTATTGCTGTAGTATCACAGTCGCATGTGGATTCTAAGATGTACAGTAATATCCAAGAAGTACGTGCAAGAGAAGCAGAAGTAATCAGCATCGGATATGAGGATGATGATAATTTAGAAAAATATGCTACAGATGTAGTTCGCATTCCAAGAGTAGATGAATTTATCGCACCGATTCTTTCGGTAGTGCCTATGCAGCTGTTAGCATACTTTACAGGAATTAAACGTGGCAATGATGTAGATAAGCCAAGAAACTTGGCTAAGTCTGTTACAGTAGAATAGATAATAAAAGGATGTTCTTGATGAACATCCTTTTTTCATGCAAAAAGAGTTAATAAAAAAGACACTGTTAAAACAGTGTCTTTTTTATTAGAATAGTGATTTTATAGAATCAAGGCTAAACATAAAAGTACTATTCATTAAATTATCAAAAGCATTATCAAAGCCTGTTAGTTTAGGATCAACTAAGAGTACACAGATAACAGCAAGAATTGTAAAAGCTAATGCTATTATACTCATCTTTCCACGTCCCGAAACCATATAGAACCCAAATAAACGAATGCATAAGGTACCGAATAATACTAAAACCATTCCTGATAACGGGAATATATTAAACAGTAAGTTAGAAGCTAACATAGCAATAAAGAATGCAGGAATCATAATGAGCGGAAGGTTTTCTGTTAAGCGATTCTTTGTTGGTTCTGCTCGATGCAAATCCAGGACCCAATCAGAAAATTCAAATCCGAATAATCCACTGAAGAAGAAGCTGGAAATTACTAAATAATCCCAAATATTTTGGAATCGTTTACGATCATTGCCTACCCACCAAAAGAATCCACATGAGAGCAGTGCTGCACTGATACCCAGATACTTATATGTTTCAGCAGGTATGTATTGCGTTAGAGTAACGCCCAGAACCATCAGTGCAGATGCAATAGCAATATAAAGGATTCGGGTATTAAGTGGAATGCGGAGTTGTTCCGGTACGTAGTAACCTAGCCGGATAGTGAGTTCTAAAAGGAACATAAGCAAAAATAAAGTGAGTGCACCAAACGGATATATGAAGAGTGCTGCGAAGGTTACTGCTAAAGATGCCCAAAGAATCCAACCACGGAATATTTGAAAGTTCTTAAATGTAAGTTGGCGACCTTGTGTGAATAATGCTAACTTTATTAATACAAGGTAAGAAACCATAATACCGGCTATTTGAAAGGGTGTTGCACCTACAATTAATAATCCGCAAAAAATAAGTATAGAAGCATTAGCTCCTGTTAATCTTGCTACCAGATGAGATAAAAATCCGATATTAAATAAAGTAAAAAGTGAAGTTAAAAAGTCCAATAGTATGCATCTCCTTTATAATGATTATATTTGTTATATTAACATAAATAATAATAAAACTTAATAAAAAGGGGTGGAATTTGTTTTCTCGCAATCGCTTTGGTTTTAATTGATTAGTTTTACTCATAAATAACAGTTTTCTAAAAAATCTTTAAAATACAAGTATTATGGCTAAATTTGACTATAATATAGTTGTGCAGATTTAGTAAAAACTGTTACAATAAAAATAATTTACTATAAGAAAAATTATTGGTTTTATACGGTAAGGAGACGACTATGGATCATCTTATCATTGTAGATTGTCAGTATGATTTTATTGATGGCTCTTTGGCTTGTGCACATAGTCATGAAGCGGTTTCCAATCTTGTAAATTATATAAATACACATGAGGTAGATGTAATTTACACTTCCGATTGGCATGGTGAGACAAATCAATCTTTTTTAGTAAATGGAGGCATATGGCCTGTGCATTGTGTAGCCGGTACAAAAGGGGCTGCTTTAAGTGCTGTTTTTGAACAGATACACAGAGAATCGGAAAGACCTAATAAAAAGAATATTTTTTTAAAAGGAAAGAGTGATGAAATAGAAGAATATTCTGCTTATTTAGCTATGAATGAAGATGGAACTGTACTGAAAGACATCGTATCATCACATGTAATTGTTGGTGGTATTGCATCTGAATACTGTGTCCGTGAAACGATTCTATCTTTGTTGAAAGCAGGACATACAGTATCTTTGTTGTCCGATTGTGTAGGATATGTATCACTTGAAGAACACAAAAAGAATATAGAAGACTTAAAGAAACGAGGAGTTGAGATTCTTTGACAAAGAAACAAACGATAAAAGACCTCGGAGAATTTAAATCTATAGAAAAAATTACCCGGGATTTTATTTATCGTCCCGAGTTGGTAAAAGTCGGAATTGGCGATGATGGTGCTGTAGTTTATACAAGACCTGAGATGGATGAAATTATTTCTACAGATACGATGGTAGAAGGAGTACACTTTACTCATCAAACGATGTCTGCTTTTGATGTCGGGTTTAAATTGTGTGCATCCAATGTGAGTGATATCGCAGCTATGGGTGGACAACCTACAGGCTTAGTTGTGTCTGTAACCGTACCTTCTGATTTACCCGCCGAATGGTTAGAAAATTGTTATGAAGGCATTCGTGCTGCTTGTAAATATTATCGAATGAATTTATTGGGTGGAGATATGACTGGTTCGCCACATGGGATTGTTCTTACCGGCACGGTTATCGGAGAAGTACCTTTGAATACCGCCGTTACTCGTCGACAGGCACAAGTGGGGGATGTGGTATGTGTGACAGGTACGGTAGGTGATGCAGGGGCAGGTTTAGAGGCTATTTATCGTAAATGGGAATCTTTGTTTCCTCATATCGTACAAAAGCATCAAAGACCGCTTCCTTCACCGAATTTGGCAATGAAAATCAGAGAGTGTGGAGCATCTTCTATGAATGATATCTCAGATGGGCTTTCTAGTGAGCTGTATGAAATTGCACAAGCAAGCCAAGTAAATATGAGCATTGTAGGAGAACAAATTCCTTTATCACAAGAAACTATAAAATTATCTGAAAAAGTGGGGGTAAGTCCTATTCATTATGCTTTAGTTGGTGGAGAGGACTATGAGTTGGTATTTACTATTAAGGAAGCTAAATTATCATTATTGACACAAGAACCTATATATGTGATCGGGCGGGTGGAGTCTGCCGGAGAAGGTGTAGTATCACTGACATATCAAGGTGAGAAAAAAGTGTTAGAGGTTAAAGGGTTTTGTCATTTTAAATCGTAGTGGAGGTATTCGATGTATACATTGGTGGTTATTCGTCATGGACAAAGTCAATGGAATAAGAAAAATTTGTTTTGTGGTTGGACAGATGTTGACCTGACCGAACAGGGATATGAAGAAGCGAAACAAGCCGGGCAACTTTTAAAGCAAGAAGGATATACTTTTGATGTTTGTTATACTTCCGTTTTAAAGCGTGCTATCCATACCGCCTATACGGTTTTAGATCAAATGGATTTGCATTGGATTCCCGTAATTAAAGACTATCGGCTAAATGAACGTCACTATGGTGCTTTGCAGGGGAAAAATAAGACAGAAACTGCAGATGCCTACGGAGAAGAACAAGTTCTTTTGTGGAGACGTTCTTATGATGTAAGACCACCTGCTTTAGAGGTGGGAGATGCACGTTGTCCGGAAAATCAATCGGTATATGATGAAATTAAGAAAGAAATTGTACTTCCACATGCAGAATGTTTAAAGGATACCGTGGCTCGAGTAGCACCGTATTTTGAGAATGTGATTAAGCCGCAGATTGTTAATGGGAAAAACATATTGATTGCTGCTCACGGAAATTCTATTCGTGCATTAATGAAATATATAGAAGGTATTTCCGATGAAGAAATTGTGGGAATTAATGTTCCTACCGGTATCCCCTTGGTATATCATTTAAACGAAGATTTTTCTGTTATCGACAGAAAATTTTTAGGAGATCAAGAAGCTATTCGTGCCAAAATGGAAGCCGTAAAGAATCAATCTGCAAAATCTATTAAGTAATATTAGAAAGAAGGCATTATTGTGGTAGAGAGTAAAGAAATCAATAAGCCAAGTGGCACTCTTATTTTAGAAGGCGGTGCTATGCGAGGTATCTTTACAGCTGGAGTATTAGATGCTTTTATGGATAGAGGATATTATTTTCCTCAGATAGTAGCTATTTCAGCCGGTACTTTACAAGCTCTCTGCTATTTATCTCGTCAAAAGGAGAGAAATAAACGCGTTAATCTAAGATATGCAAATGATCGCCGATATATGGGGATAAGACATTTGATTCGAGGAGGAGATTATTTTAACTTTTCATTTATATTTGGAGAGTTGGCAGAAAATTTAATGCCTTTTGACAAAGATACATTTATGACAGCATCGGAACGTATGCTGGCATTAGTGACTAGTTGTGATACGGGGAAAATTACGTATATTTCCAATAAAGGATGTACCTGGGATGAATATAAACAGGCTTGTGAGGCCAGTTGCTCTATTCCATTATTCTCAAAACCTGTGCAATTAGGGAACAAATTATATGTAGATGGTGGCGTAGGGATGCCTTTAGCACCGCTGCCGGAAGAACTTCCTTTTGTTACAAAAAAGCCGGTATATATTCTTACTCGAGATAAGAATTATAGGAAAAAGCATATTCATAAAATAGAAAGAGCATTACTTTCTATGATGTTGGGAGGAAGTTATCCTAAGATCAATGAATTAATGGCAACCATTCCTGAACGATATAATGAAAAAGTAGAAGAACTGCTGCAACGGGAAAAGGAAGGACGTGCCTTTATTATTCGTCCTGAGCATAGTGTTCATGTAAGCAGGACAGAAAGAAATATTCATAAACTACGTAATTTATATGAAGAAGGTCGACGTATCGGTGAATCTCGTTTTGATGAAATGTTGAGGTGGTTATGTAATGCATGAACTCATTTTCTATACACACATGACCGAAGAAACACAAAACTTTGGACAACGGATTGGGAAACATGCGGAAGAAGATTTATTTATTGCTTTAACAGGTGATTTGGGCGCAGGCAAGACGCATTTAGTGCAAGGCATTGCCAAAGGTATCGGTATTCTTGATAACATAACCAGTCCTACATTTAACATTATGAATATATATGAAGGAAAATTACCTTTTAAACACTTTGATTTCTATCGACTGGATAGAGAAGAAGAACTATATAACATCGGATGGGGTGAATATAGTGTGGGAGGGGTAACCGTTGTTGAATGGGCTAATCTTTTTCCCGATTTAATACCGGAAGAGGCTTTATGCATTACCATTCAAGTTCTTTCTGAAACAGAAAGAAAGTTTATCATTACATGGACAGATAAAACTCCATCGACCTTGATAAAGGAGCTTAAGCAGTATGTTACTAGCCATTGATACTTCTTCCTTGATTTTGAGCTGTGCATTAGCAAAGGAAGATACTCTTATATCGGAATGGACCGTACAAAGAAAGTTGACACATTCTGAACAGTTAATCCCTCATATAGATGAAATGATGAAAGATGCAGGTGTATTAAGAGAAGACATTACTGCCGTGGCATGTTCTATCGGACCGGGATCTTTTACCGGTTTGCGTATTGGGTTAACCAGTGCCAAAATGATGTCATATCTTTGGAAAGTACCTCTTATTGGAGTAGATACCTTAGAAGCTTTAGCGTGGAATCTATGTGGCGGATATGTGTATGCTCTTCCTCTTATGGATGCACAGCGTGGTCATGTATATGCAGCCTTATACAATACTTCTCATATGCGTGTAATACAAGAAGAAGCGGAAGGTGTATTTCTGATAGAAGAAGTGATTGAAAAAGTAAAAGGAAGTTTACTTCCCGTGGTGGCTATGGGGGAAGCGGCGGAAAAGTATGCAGACAAATTAAAAGAAGCCGGTATTTTATTGGCACCGCAAACTATGCGTTGTTGTCGTGCAGGCAGTGTTGCGATGGCAGCTTGGCAGAAATTAAAGAAAAATGAAAGTTCTAATCCATTGACTATGGTTCCGAACTATATTCGTAGAAGTGAGGCGGAAGTGCAGTGGGAGAAACGACACGGGAAAGTGTAATTATTCGTCCTGCTACAAGAGCAGATGTAAATTTCATTTACCATATTGGAACTCATTGTTTTACAGATGCATGGAAGAAAGAAACTGTGATACATGATTTAGAACAACCTTTGAGTCACTATTGGGTAGCGGAATCTGATCAACAAGTGATTGCTTTTGCGTGTTTTTGGTTTGTTGTTGATGAATTACAACTTGTTAATATTGCAGTGGAAGAGCCTTTTAGACGACAAGGTATTGCAAAGAAACTCTTGGATGCAGGTATAAAAGAAGCAAAAGAATATGAAATAAAAACCATGTTTTTAGAAGTGCGTGTAAGTAATGAACCGGCACAAATTTTTTACAAAAAACAAGGACTTTCTATTGTAGCCTTACGTAAAGATGTGTATCAGCTTCCTAAAGAAGACGGTTATATTATGACAAAAGTATTATAGGAGTAGTTATGAAAATTTTGGCCTTTGAAACAAGTTGTGATGAAACATCTTGTGCAGTTATTGAAAATGGTCGTAAAATTTTATCAAACATTATTTCTACACAAGTAGATATTCATAGGAAATTTGGTGGAGTAGTACCTGAAATTGCTTCAAGACATCATATTGAAGATATATTGCCGGTGGCTATCGAAGCATTAGAACAAGCACAAGTGGATTGGAAAGATATCGATGCTATAGCTGTTACAGAAGGTCCGGGATTGGTAGGTGCTTTATTGGTGGGAGTGGCAGCAGCAAAAGCTTGTGCTTGGGCATTAAATAAACCTCTTATTGCTGTGAATCATATGGAAGGTCATATTTTTGCCAATTTACTTCAATATCCCGACTTAGAACCCCCTTTCTTATCATTGGTTGTTTCCGGGGGCCACACTATGCTTGTTGTGGTGGAAGACTATAATACCTTTAAGTTATTGGGAGAAACAAGAGACGATGCAGCCGGTGAAGCTTTTGATAAAATTGCACGTGTAATGGGATATCCTTATCCGGGGGGACCTCATATTGATACATTAGCGGCACAAGGAAATCCGGATGCTATCCCATTTCCGATACCGCTACAAAGAGAACATGATACTTTTGATTTTTCTTTTAGCGGACTTAAATCGGCGGTTATCAATTATCTACATACGGCAGAAATGAAAAAACAGGAAATTTCTAAAGAAGATGTAGCAGCTTCTTTCCAAAAAACGGTAGTAAATACAGTCGTAGATAAAACGATGGCGGCTTTAAAGAAAACAGGATTTAAAACATTAACTTTAGCAGGTGGTGTGGCGGCTAATCATGGACTTCGACAAGCATTATCTTTAGCTTGTGAAAAGCAAGGTATCCGTCTATGCTGTCCGGATCCTGTTTTATGTACAGATAACGGTGCGATGATTGGCTGTCGAGCTTACTACATGGCACAGGCAGGTATGTATGCTCCACTTACGATGAATGCTAATCCCCGATTGCCTTTTTTGGCAGAAAAGATAAACAATGACTGAGCAATTATATTCCTTGATAAGAGAATATACGAATTTAACAGAAGTGCAGGCTCGCATATTGACCTATTTACCGGCTGCACTTAATTTTGCTGCCGATATATCACGAAACCAAGTGTATATATGTGCCAAAGGAAAGAATAAAGATATGATGGTTATTCTTTCAGCATCCAAACCTTCTTTTGATACCGGAAAAACACATCTCATGGAAGGGGATACTTTTTTATCAGAAGAAGTCGCTATTGCAACATCTGTACTTCGCAGTGGAGAAAAAGTTGTAGGGCGAAAAGAATTGGAAATAGGACGTATCGTTGGAGTGACCGCTTATCCTATTTTAGACAATGCAGGAGTTCCCTTTGCTGTTGTCGGATTTATGGCTAATCATTTAGAGCAACAGCAAATATTGACAGATACCGCTTATCAGATTTTACAACTTCCTCTTTCACAGGAAGAATACCGGCAAGTGCGTCCTCAAGACGGCATCCTTATTTTAGATGCAGTAGGACGTATTTTGTATGCCAATGATACTGCTTCCGGACTTTATTTGGTTATGGATAGAGACGGGAGTAACAAAGAATCGGTTGCAGGTAAGATTTTATCTCGCTTACCTTTAATTCAAAAAGTAAGAGAAACAGGAAGACCGGACTGTCAAGAAGAACGGATTGGAGATGTAACCTTGTTTATTTGGGCATTTCCCTTGCTCAAAGATGGACGAGTAATACGTACGATTCTCATTGTTTCCGATGTAACCGTTGTAAGAGAAAAAGAACGGCAAATTTTGGTAAAAGAGTCCGTGATTAAAGAAATTCATCATCGAGTAAAAAATAGCTTAAATACAGTAGCCGGATTGCTTCGTATGCAAATGCGTCGCTCGGGAGATGAAGACACAAAACAAGCACTAAAAAAAGCAGTAGATCGAATTTTAAGTATTTCACAAGTACATGATGTATTAGCACATCAAAGTGGAGAAGATATTGATTGGAATATGCTGTTAAATAAACTCTGTGATTTATCTGTTAAGAGTTTAGGAAATCGCAGTTGGGAACTGTTACGAGAAGAATTACAAACTTCGATTATTCTGAATTCAGAAAAAGCGGTACATTTATCGATTGCCGTTAACGAACTCATTCAGAATGCCATTCGACATGGTGTATCAAACCAAGTCGGCGGAATACTGGTTGTAAAAGATTGGATGGATACGGATGGGTTACATATTGTTATAAAAAATAATGGAAAACAATTACCGGATAATTTTAATAGCCATTCATATGGGCTGGGGTTGCAGATTGTCAAAACATTAGTTGAACTGGAACTTCGGGGAGAATTTTTATTTAGAAACGAAGAAGATATGGTCGTTGCTGAAATTATTTGTCCGATAGGAGAGATGGGATAATGGAACAGTATCGGATTGTTATTGCTGATGATGAAGTGCTAAGCTCTATGGATTTAAGAGAAATGTTGGAAGAAGCAGGGCATGAGGTCGTCGGGGTAGGCGTAGATGGCGTGGAAGCTTTAGAACTGGTTGAAAAATGGAAACCGGATGTGGCTGTTCTCGATGTTAAAATGCCTCGATTGGATGGATTGCAAGCAGCTAAAATCATAGCACATAACCAATGGGCACCGGTTGTACTTCTTACCGCCTTTGGAGATGAAAACATTATAAAAAAAGCAGGAGAGTCTATGGTGTTCGGTTATGTCATGAAACCCGTAGAAGAAAAAAACTTATTTCCTGCACTTACCATTGCAGTAAGCCAATTTAAAAAACGAGTAGAAATGGTAGAACGTGTGCGACAGATGGAAGCCGATATTGCAGAGAAAAAAATAATGAGTCGTGCGAAAGGACTTCTTATGGATTGCTATGGCATCACGGAAAATGAAGCACATCGGCGAATACAAGTCATTAGCATGAAGCGAAGTATGACACTTTCTGAAGTTTCACAACAAATCATCAAAGAAATTATGGCAAGAAAAAATAAATCACAATAGAAGCTATATAAGGAGAACGCAATAATGAAATATAAATTTAAATATATTTATCATGGGCATTCTTGTTTTGAATTAAAAACACAAAAAATAACGATGTTATTTGATCCTTTTTTTACAGGAAATACCAAAGCGGATATTACAGAAAAAGAAGTTTTTTGTAATATGATTTTGTTAACACATGCACATGATGACCACTTTGGAGATGCTATTTCTATTGCACAACGAACAGAATCTGTTGTTATAGCTATTCCGGAAGTATTGGCTTTGTTTCCTGAAAAAGGGATTCATAGTCACGGAATGAACTTAGGCGGTACAGTAGAAACTCCTTATGGACATATTACGATGGTGCCTGCTATGCATAGCTCCGGTGTAGCCGGCGGTATAGCTTGTGGATATGTGATTTCATTTACGGATGGACCGACTGTTTATTATGCAGGGGATACCGCTCTTTTTGGTGATATGAAACTCATTGGAGAATCGTTCCATATTGATTATGCAATACTCCCCATTGGAGACAACTATACTATGGGACCGTCAGATGCCATTCGTGCGGCACAAATGCTTCAAGCTAAAACCGTGATACCGATTCACTATGACACTTGGCCGATTATTGAACAAGATGTTAAACAGTTTAAAAAGGAAGCGGAAGAACAAGGACTTGATGTAGCTATTGTTATTCCGGGGCAAGCATTTGTGCTTGATTTAGATATTAGAAAAGCAAAGAAAGAAGGTAAGTTATAATCCTTTTCAGTTTAGTGATTATGCTATAATACATACGGCATATAATTTTAAAATAAGAAAGAGAGGCATCCGCTATGAAAATAAAACATCTTTTTTGCACCTCTTGCCTGGTTATATCCTTGGCAATAGGTGGATATATGCATACAGATGCGATTTCTTATTTTAATAATGATATCAATTATCCAATGCTTAGTACGGGAAATCGTAAATCCGGAACCCATTTGTTTATGGATGTGCATTCTACAGTTGTTACCAATGTAACAAAAAATGACATTCAAGTAGCAGCCAATCTTCTTCATATTAGAAATGATTTGATTGTTGATACCAATACCACTTATTTTAAATTAGCTGTTGATGGGAAAAATTATGTGTTGGATGCTACGGATAAGTGGCACCTTCTTCCTAAAAACACCGCAAATCCGTTAACGCTAGCTGCTGTTTTAATTCGAGAAGACATGGCAAATAGTGTACATCGTGAAAAATATGAAAAAGAAATTAGTGAACTTATCTATAATAAGCAACAACAGAAAGCAAAACAGAGTAAGAAAAATGTAATTACTACATCTGAGAAGAAAGAATATACGGATAAAAAAGTAATGGTAGATAAAAAACAAGTGGCAGAAAAGAAAAACGAATCTAAGAAAAAAGAAGTAAAAAAGACATTACCAAAAGACAAGATCGCAAATACAAAGCTGCAGAAACCGGAAGAGGACACGATTCAAATCAAGATAGAGTCCGTACCTGTTGTGCATATTACGACTAGAGAATGAAATATACACAACTTTTGTGTTTATTTATAAAAATACTTATTAGGAGAGAAATAAAAAGTGGCAAACCGATTTTATGAAATGCAAGTGGCAGGTTGTAAAAGAAAACTTCCTATTATTAATTTGAATGAAGAAATAGCAATTGCAGGATTTATTATTCTTGGGGATATAGAGCTTACAGAAAAAGCGGCAGAAGCTTTGGTTGCTAAAGTACCTCAAGATGTAGAAGTGATTTTGACGGCAGAAACTAAAGGAATTCCTTTAGCCGAAGCAATGGCTCGTAAAATGGGATTGCAACATTATGTAGTAGCTAGAAAATCTGTTAAAGCCTATATGGAAAATCCGCTTATTGTAGAAGATGAATCTATTACTACACAAGGAAAACAAATTCTCTGTCTTATGGACGATGATATTGCACGTATTCGTGGGCATAAAGTTCTTTTAGTCGATGATGTAATTAGTACAGGCGGTTCATTGAAAGCTCTTGAAAACTTGGCGGAGCAAGCAGGTGGGCAGATTGTAGGGAAATGTGCCGTATTGGCAGAAGGCGATGCTATCAATCGTGGAGATATTATCTACTTGGAAGAACTTCCATTTTTTGATGCAGAATAGCAAGAAAATAGAATTCTTATGATATAATAACTTCCATAATATATTTGAATTAACAGGAGGAATCCATGGAGCATCAGGAAATCGTTATTATTGTCGATTTTGGTGGTCAGTATGCACAACTTATTGCTCGTCGTGTACGTGAATGCGGTGTATATTGCGAAATTTTACCTTATGTCAAATCTGCTGATGAAATATTAGCTAAAAATCCTAAAGCAATTATTTTATCCGGTGGACCATCCAGTGTGAATGCACCGGACGCACCGAAAATTGATAATAAAATTTTTGAAGCAGGTATCCCTGTATTAGGAATTTGCTACGGTATGCAGCTCATTTGTAATGAATTAGGCGGTAAAGTAGCTCGTCCGGCTAAGAGAGAATATGGACATGCTATGTTCTATTTAGACGGAGAAAACTCTCTATTTGATGGACTTTCTAAAGAATCGGCTGTATGGATGAGTCATGGAGATTCCGTTGTGGAAATGCCTAAAGGATTCAGCTTGGCAGGACATACCGATTTGACTCCGACCGCAGCTGTTGCTAATGAAGAACGCAAAATGTATGCGGTGCAATTCCATCCGGAAGTAGTACATACAGAAGAAGGTACAGCTCTTTTAAAGAATTTCCTTTTCAAGATTGCTCGTTGTGACGGCGGTTGGTCTATGGAAAATTACGTAGATATTGCCGGACAGAATATTCGTGAACAAGTAGGTAGCGATAATGTCATTTGTGCATTATCCGGTGGGGTAGACTCTTCTGTGGCAGCGGTGCTCGTACACAAAGCTATTGGGGATCAGCTGACCTGTGTATTTGTTGATCATGGATTCTTGCGTCTTGGAGAAGCAGAACAAGTCGTAGATACTTTTACCAATAAATTTAATATGAAACTGGTTCATGTAGATGCATCTAAACACTTTATGGATTTGTTATCCGGTGTTACTGAACCTGAAAAGAAACGTAAAACCATTGGTGCAGAATTTATTAATACATTCCAACGTGAAGCAAATAAGCTTTCCAATGTAAAATTCCTCGTACAAGGCACTCTATATCCCGACGTTGTAGAAAGCGGTACAGCTACCGCTGCTACCATTAAGTCTCATCATAATGTAGGTGGACTTCCTAAGGATATGAAGTTTAAGTTAATTGAACCGCTTCGTGAATTGTTTAAAGATGAAGTAAGACAATTAGGCCGTGAATTGGGACTTCCGGAAGAAGTTATTAATCGCCAACCCTTCCCTGGACCGGGTCTTGCCATTCGTATCATTGGTGATATCACTCCTGAAAGATTGGATATTTTACGTAAAGCAGACTTCATTGTTCGTGATGTTATTAAACAGCATGGACTTTATAATGACATCTGGCAATCCTTTGCCGTATTGCCGGCAGCTATTCGTAGCGTTGGCGTACAAGGCGATGAAAGAACCTATGACTATACCGTAGGCATTCGTGCCGTAACCAGCTCTGACGGAATGACCGCCGATTACTTCCGTTTCCCATGGGAAGTTCTCGATGAAATGAGCCGTCGTATCTGTAACGAAGTAAAAGGTGTTAATAGAGTAGTGTACGATATCACCTCTAAACCACCGTCCACCATTGAGTGGGAATAGTTAAAAATAGACTGTAAAGCCTTATAAATAGCGGTTTTGCAAGTGTTGTGCTTGCAAAATGCTTGCAGATTTTAGAAATGGGTCACCTAAAGAGTAATTCTTTGGGTGATTTTTTTGTATTTAAAAATGCTACAGGGAGTTCCCATAGCATTTCTTTTTATAGCAAATTATTTTCTTTCAAATACTCAATTCTCTTCTTTAAAATCTCATCACGGCTCAGTTCTTCAAATTCTTTCTGTGTTAGTGGTAGAGAATAATACTCTGCGGATTTATTTTTCATAGAATCAAACTGTTCCTTTGTAATAGAGTAGGATTCCAAGTCAAACAGATTATCAGACAACTCTTTTAGGATATTGCATACGTCAGCATTAAAAGCGTGTTCTTTATCATTACCATAGAACACAAGCTTAACATTCCATTTATTTTCATCGGTTTCAATGTCATTATTTGGGAATTTATCTTCCACAATTATTTCAAATCCAATTTCTTTTTTCATTGCCAGTTCATACATAAATAATACAAAATCTCTCATGCTTGAAAGACCGAAAGTATAGTCACTTCTTCCGGCAATCCAGTCTAAAGATACATTGCATTTATCGGCAATATCTATCAGAACATCTATTGTAGGATTATTTTTTCCATTTTCGTATGCAGACATGGACGGTTGAGGGATTCCTAAAAATTCTGCAAACTCCTTTTGTGTTTTTTATTTATAGAATGAAGAAGATATGAAAGAGCTTAACCGAAGATTTGCATTGACCAATTTTAAGAGCAAAAGAGAGTTTTATAGAGACAGTATTTTCAAGAATAGAATTATTAGCATTGATTTATCCGGTGAGTTTAGAAAAGAACTGCGAGAACTTTCTTCCCTTGGCAGTCGTAACTCAGTGAACCTGAATCAGATTGCAAAGGAAGTAAACAGTACAGGAGCTATTTATAAAGATGATATTGAAAGTATCAAGAAAGCCTTGCAGGGAGAACTACTTTTTTTATCAGGATTTAGAGAAAAAGTTTCAGACTATATTATCAATGAGGTAATCGGGTGATGGCTGTTACAAAGATACATCCGATCAAAACAACACTTAAAAAGGCGATAGACTATATCTGTAATGGCTATAAAACCGATGATGAAATCTATGTTACGACGCACCTGTGTAGTAGAGAAAATGCCCACAAGGAATTTGAACTTACAAAGAAACAGTTTAACTCAAAAACAAAGACTTTGGCTCATTATCTAATTCAATCTTTTGTTCCAGAAGAAGTGAGTTTTGAAGAAGCACATCAAGTTGGAATTGAACTTTGCGAAAAGATTTTAGAGGGAAAATATGAATATGTCTTAGCAACGCATATCGACAAAGACCATATCCATAATCACATAATTTTTAATTCCATTGATGTCGAAGAAGGTAAGATATATCATTCCTATTACGGTTCCTATATGAATATCCGAAATCAAAGCGATAAGCTTTGTAAGGAGCATAATTTATCTGTACTTGACCAAGAAACAGAAAAAGAAATCAACGAGATTAAGCGAAGAAAATTTGTGAATTGGTATGACTGGAATGAAGATAAAAAAGGTAAAAGTTATAAGTCAAGACTTCAATTTGATATGGATAGAGTAATTCAAAAAGCAATAAACTGGGAACATTTTCTTAAAATAATGGAACAATATGGATATGAAATTAAGTTTGGAAAGTATATTGCTTTCAAACAGAAAAATCAGCAGAGATTTACAAGAGCGAAAACCATAGGGGATAACTACACAGAAGAAAAAATCAAAGAAAGAATCCGAAATAAAGACAAAGATCTGGGCAATATCATAGACATTAAGAACAACGATAAAGCAAATTCCAGCAAAGGATATGAGCATTGGGCGACAAAGCACAATCTTCAAACAGCAGCTTCAACGCTTGTTGAAATCAGAAACAAAGGCTTTAACTCAATGGAAGAATTGGAGCGTGGCATCAGCCGGATCTCTATTGAAATGAATGACTTGAAACGAGAATTTGATAAGATGTCATTGGAACAAAATAGGATAAAGGAAGTAGTAAAGCATATTCAAGTCTGTATCAACAAGCGAGAACATTACGAGGGTTATCGTAAAAATCCGAATGATAAAATCTACATGATGATGAACAGAAAAGATGTGGAAGCCTATCAGAAATCCTATGAGGAAATAGATATTTTCCTTAAGCAATTTCCTCATTTGAGACATGTAGTGTTGGGAGAGTTAAAAGCAAAATCTGGTAAAAATCTTTTCAAGAAATTAAATGAGCGTTCCAAAGAATTACAAGTTAAGCAAGAGGAGATTGCTAAGAAACATAATTCATTAGCAGCACAATATGAGGAGTTGGAACATCTGAAAGTTAATATGAATGATTATCTTGGCAGAAATAAAACGGAGGATAAAAAGGAATCAGTTATTGGCGCAATTAAGAGGCATCAGGCTGACGATAAGGAAAAGCCTAAAGAAAAGCCTAAAGAAAAGAAAGAAGCTTCCAAAGAAGCTGAGAGATAAACTTATGGTTGGTGTGGTCTTATGACGGCGCCGACTTCATATATTTTATGAGTTCACATATTTATGTTGATAAAATATAGAAATTTATAAAATCTAAAATAAAAATGGAGAGAACGCTATATTTTTTGTGTTGGGAAATGATATAATATTATAAATTAGGTTTAGGGACTCATAGAAAGTGAGGAAATTTAATGAAAGCTAATTATAAAAGATTGTGGCATATTTTATTAGATAGAGATATGAAAAAGAAAGAGTTAGCTCAAATAGCCGGAGTTAGTACATATACTATCAACAAGCTCAACAAGAATGACAATGTAACAGTTGAAGTTTTAGGTAAGATTTGCAAAGCTTTGGATTGTACATTAGACGATATTATGGAATTTGAAGAGGATGGTGAATAAAGAATGGCTGGAAAAAATAATGCAAATATAGGTTTTGAAAAACAAATTTGGGACGCAGCTTGTGTTCTTTGGGGACATATTCCTGCTGCTGAATATAGAAAAGTAATTGTTGGACTTATTTTTCTTCGTTATATATCCAGTGCCTTTGAAAAACGCTATGAGGAACTTCTAAAAGAAGGTGATGGTTTTGAAAACGATAGGGATGCATATGCAGAAGAAAATATTTTCTTTGTACCGGAAGAAGCTCGTTGGAGCAAGATTTCTTCTGTTGCACACACACCTGAAATTGGTACAGTAATTGATGAAGCAATGAGGGCAATCGAAAAAGAAAATGCGAGTTTAAAAAATGTTTTGCCTAAGAACTATGCCAGCCCTGATTTGGATAAAAGAGTATTGGGGGAAGTCGTTGACTTATTTACTAACGAAGTAAAAATGGATGGAACTGAGGCAAGTAAAGATTTACTTGGAAGAACTTATGAATATTGTATCGCTCAGTTTGCAGCCTATGAGGGAACTAAAGGTGGTGAATTTTATACACCATCAAGTATTGTTAAGACTATTGTTGCTATTTTAAAGCCGTTTAATAATTGCCGTGTATATGATCCTTGCTGCGGCAGTGGTGGCATGTTTGTGCAGAGTGAAAAGTTTGTACAGGCTCATAGTGACAATAGAGGTAATATTTCTGTTTATGGACAGGAATCTAATGCAGATACATGGAAGATGGCGAAAATGAATATGGCTATAAGAGGAATTGATGCCAATTTCGGCTCTTACCATGCCGATACATTTTTTAATGACATCCATAAAACATTAAAATCGGATTTCATTATGGCAAATCCACCATTTAACCTTTCAAATTGGGGAGCGGATAAATTAAAAGATGATGTAAGGTGGAAATATGGAACTCCGCCATCGGGAAATGCAAACTATGCGTGGATACAACATATGATTCACCACTTAGCACCTAATGGGAAAATAGGTTTAGTACTTGCTAATGGAGCATTATCATCCCAATCTTCCGGAGAAGGAGAAATAAGGAAAAAGATTATAGAAGATGATCTCGTTGAAGGAATTGTAGCTTTGCCGACACAGCTGTTTTATAGTGTAACTATTCCTGTTACCTTGTGGTTCATCACTAAAAATAAAAAACAAAAAGGGAAGACTCTATTTATTGACGCCAGAAAAATGGGATATATGGTTGATAGAAAACATAGAGATTTTACGGAAGGAATACAAGAAGATGGAAGTCTTGGAGATATTGATTTATTAGCGAAAGCCTTTGAAGATTTTCAAAATGGAGAATTAGAGGAGAAAAAGGGATT
The DNA here is from genome assembly GCF_001717505.1 of Dialister pneumosintes. Lineage (NCBI taxonomy): Bacteria > Bacillati > Bacillota > Negativicutes > Veillonellales > Veillonellaceae > Dialister > Dialister pneumosintes. The sequence goes on along the minus strand of NZ_CP017037.1, from coordinate 806,111 downwards.
TTCTGCCATAGTGTCAATAGAAGATATAGCAAAACAGGACTATATCTTAACTCCCGGTCGATATGTAGGTATTGAGGAGCAAGAAGATGACGGAGAGCCTTTTGAGGAAAAGATGAAAAGGCTGACCTCAGAGCTTTCGGGTATGTTTGAGAAATCTCATGAACTGGAAGAGGAAATCAGAAAGAAACTGGGGGCGATTGGGTATGAAGTTTAAGCTTTCTGAGGTAATGGAGTTGATTGGTGGCGGTACTCCCAAAACTGGCAAACCTGAATATTGGAATGGAAATATTCCATGGCTATCTGTTAAAGATTTTAACAATGGTCTTCGATATGTTTATGAGACGGAAAAATCAATAACGCAATTAGGGTTGGAAAAATCATCAACTAAGCTCTTACAAAGGGGTGATGTGATTATCTCCGCAAGAGGAACGGTTGGCGAGATAGCAACAGTCCCGTTACCTATGGCATTTAATCAGTCCTGTTACGGACTTAGAGCAAGAACAGAAATAGTAACAAGTGATTATCTGTATTATCTAATAAAGCACAATATTTCAGTAATAAAAAAGAATACTCATGGTTCAGTGTTTGATACCATAACACGAAACACTTTTGATAATATCGAAGTTGAAATTCCAAGTATTGAAATACAAGAAAAGATAGCTTCAATATTAGGCGATTATGATGAAAAAATCGAGTTGAACAATGCGATAAACAATAATTTAGCGGCTTAGAGTTCGATGTTGGAAACATCTAGTTCGCCAGACATAAGTTTAGGTAACAGAGCATCTCGGAGTACAGCAAGATGTTCATTTTGCTTGCCATTGGCAAAAATCTGATTGAAAATCGATTTGCAATAATCATCAAATGCCATAACTTTATCTACTGGTGGAATTAAAATAGTTTCCGTTTCGATAAAGCCTGAGAAGTCAAGGTTCTTAATACCTGTTGTGCCGTTTTCATAAGAGAAAAAAATGCCTTTACCATACAGGTATTGCCAATAATAGTAGATGAACAAACTGTATCCTTCTTTGGGTTTCATTGCTTTACAGAAATTTGTGCAAACCATACCGCTATCATAACGGTCGAGTAATGATTGAGTTATAGCTGTACATCTACCGGTTGATTGAGTAGGACTACCTCCTGAAATTTCAACAACAATGTCACCGGCTGTAAGTTGTTTTGTGGAAAAGTTTTTAGGAAGAATATATCTTGTGGGCATTTTGCCTTTGTTGCCTGCTTTGACTTCGGGAATATCTGCACCTCTAATGCAGTAAACCTTTTCGGTATTATTGCCTGTTGGTGCTTCTTTTCCCCAATCACCATTTAAGGTTGATTTAATAAGCTCAGAGAATGTTCCCGTTGACCATTCATTGTTTTCAGGATTGTCTATAAACCATTCTTTGAATATAGCCTGAGCTTGCTGCTCTAAATTATTGTTTAGCATATAACATACCCATAACTTCTGTGGGTGGCAGAAGTTAATATCGGGGGACTTCCGCCCCATAGTCGTTCTCTAAGAATAAAGGAGGATTGACTGTGAAACAAGATTTAATCAAAGATGTTGTTCAAGGAATGTTACCGTACTTGAACAATGCACAAAGCGAAAGGTTGCAAGAGGTGTTACAATACACCCTCGTAAGGTACGAGGTAACAGAAAACAAGCAACAAGAAAAAATTTCGGAGCAGAACTTTGTAGAACTGTTCTTATCGGCAAAGCGAATAGAGGGCTGTTCTGAAAAATCTCTTAAGTACTACAAAGCTACTATTGAAGCTATGCTTAATGAACTCCAAAAAGATGTCAAACATATAGTTACAGATGATATAAGAGGATACCTGACAGAGTATCAGGAAAAGAAAAAGTCAAGTAAAGTTACAATAGACAATATACGCCGTATTCTTTCAAGTTTCTTCTCGTGGTTGGAAGATGAGGACTATATACTGAAAAGTCCTGTCAGGCGAATACATAAGGTCAAAACAGGCACGAACATTAAAGAAACATACTCTGACGAAGCATTGGAACTTATGAGAGATAACTGTACCGAGCCGAGGGACTTGGCAATGATAGATATGCTTGCTTCTACTGGTATGCGTGTAGGAGAAATGGTGCTACTTAACCGCAATGATATTGATTTCAATGAGAGAGAATGTATTGTTTTCGGTAAGGGCAGTAAAGAAAGGGTTGTTTACTTTGATGCAAGAACAAAGATACATTTGCAGAATTACTTAGGAAGCAGAACGGACGATAATCCGGCTCTGTTTGTGTCGTTGAAATCGCCACACGAAAGGCTGAAAATTGGTGGAGTTGAGGTTCGTTTGCGTGAATTTGGAAAGCAATTAGGGTTACAAAAAGTGCATCCGCATAAGTTCAGGCGTACGCTTGCAACAATAGCAATAGATAAAGGAATGCCTATTGAGCAATTGCAACAGCTCTTGGGGCATAGGAAAATAGATACGACCTTGCAGTACGCAATGGTCAAACAGAGCAATGTTAAGATTGCTCATCGAAAATATATTGGATAGAGAGGGAAAACTATGACTGAATGGCAGACATTTAGACTTGGTAAAATGGTTTTAACAAATCAAAGCACTTATTCTCAAAAAGAGGATTGGCAATTTGTAAACTATTTGGATACCGGAAATATTACAATGAACCGAATTGATGAAATACAGTATATCAACACTTCAACGGATAAGTTGCCGAGTAGAGCAAGAAGAAAGGTAAAATTGAATAGTATTATTTACTCAACCGTAAGACCGAATCAGTTGCACTATGGAATTATTAAAGAACAGCCTGAGAATTTTTTAGTATCAACAGGATTTGCGGTAATTGATGTTGATTTTGAGAAAGCAGTTCCTGATTACATTTATTATGTTTTGACGCAACAGGAAATTACAGAACATTTACAAGCCATCGCGGAACAGAGTGTGTCAGCGTATCCTTCGATAAAACCTTCAGATATAGAGAATTTGGAACTTATGATTCCGGATATAAAAACTCAAGAAAGAATTGTATCTATATTGAGTTCGATAGATGAAAAAATAAAGAAAAATAATGCGATAAACAATAATTTAGAGCAGCAAGCTCAGGCTATCTTTGATAATATGTTTCCCAATACTTCATCAGGCGATAAATTTATTGGTGATTTCATAACACCCAAACGAGGAAAGAATTTATTGTCCAAAAATGCTATATTGGGCGATGTTCCTGTTGTTGCAGGTGGATTAGAACCATCAACTTATCATAATGTATCAAATACACAAGCTCCTGTTCTCGCAATTTCTGCATCGGGAGCAAATGCTGGATATGTTAGCTTATGGAACACCCCAATTTGGTCATCAGATTCATCTTATATAGATAGTTCTATGACTAATGATGTTTATTTTTGGTATGTCTTATTAAAGAAAAGACAAACAGAAATATTTGATACTCAAACTGGTTCGGCACAACCCCACATTTATCCTCAACATATTGCTACTATGCCAATAACAAATATAAGTAACGATGATATTTCTACATTCACAAATACGGTTACACCTATATTTGAAAGAATAGGTCATAATAAGGCTGAAAATATTCGGTTATCTGCTTTGCGAGACACTCTTTTACCAAAACTTATGTCCGGCGAACTTGATGTGTCTGACATAGACCTCTAAGCCACTAAATTATTGTTTATATTACAGAAGGAGTCGTAAATATGGAAGAAATAATATTTAATAAAGATGAAATGGAAAACTATGGAATAGAGATAACTTCTGTAAGTTCTTTTATTGATGAAGTAAATAAGATAAAAGATGATTTGTATGGGAGCAATGAGGAATTATTTTTCAGAGGACAAAAAACTGATTTCTGGGATGTTATTCCAAGCATTTTTAGAGGTAATTTTTTAAGTGTAGAACATACATTAATGCAAGTTCCTCTATTAAAAGCACCTTATGAATTTATTTCTATAAATCATGATTTTGAAATCATGACGAAATACCAGCATTATGGAATGTGCACAAGATTGTTGGATTTAACTACGAATCCGTTAGTTGCCTTATACTTTGCTTGTGAAGAATATGGTGATGTATGTTATAAAGAAATTGAAAATGAAGAAGACACTAAAATACAAGAAGCGAATGGTGTAATATTTTTTAATAAAAAATACTCTGTATCTACAAATGAGATAAATATAAAAGTCATATCCTCTTTATCTCAGATAGATTTATCAAATGATAATACCCTTGAATCCATATTGAGAAAACTTACAGAACGGCAAGCTATATCAAAAGAGTTAGAAGAAAGATGGAAATCTAAAGAACATTACGAAGAATTTATAAATATTATTCAGAATAATTATATTGTTATTCCACCATACAACAATGAAAGATTATCAAGACAATGCGGAATGTTTTTATTGGCAGGATGCTTTAATTTTGTTTATACCGAGTCTATCAGTGAGTCCAGTATAGAAAAAAGGATATAAAGATTTACGAGATGAATTTGATAGAAAGTTTTTCTATATTTCTGGGGAGAAGAAGAAAGAAATATTAGAGGAATTAGATACTTATAATATAAATGAGGCAACTTTATTTCCTGAATTAGAACATCAATTGAGTTATATAAAAAATAAAAAGAATGCGAAAACAAAGGCTTCATCAGAATTTATAAAATTTGATTCTAACGATATAAACCAACAAATAATAAAAACAGATATTGAAATAAATAGCAGCATAATAAAAGATGAAGGTTTCAAAGATACTGTCATTAAAGATTTAAGCGAAAAATATCATTTCAATATGCAAAAAATATGGGAATTGGTGGAAGAATGGGTTTCAATAATTGATTGGAATAGACAAGAGTCTGTAATAAGTAGATTTAAGGTGAGCGTTCAAAAAGTATTACTGAAAAATGGATTCGATAAAGAACATGCAAAGAATGAATCAGAGTACATCAGTGATAAAATTATAAAGATAGCAACTCAATTATCTGAGAGGAGTGAAAAATAGTGTCGAAATTTTTCATAGAAGCAAATTATGAAAACTCAATAATTGAATTATTTCAGAATGATTTGGGATACGAGTATGTATACGGTCCTGATATTGAAAGGGATTTTTACAATCCATTATATGAAGAGGCTTTGGTTGAATCTCTATATCGTTTGAATAGAGGAATACCGGATGATGCTATTCAGGAAGCACTATATAAACTCAAAAACTTTGAAAACGGAGAGCTTGTGCAGAAAAACGCCGTATTTATGGACTATCTGCAAAATGGTATCCCTGTAAGATTTTTTGTGGACGGCGAGGAGTGTTCTTCTATCGTCTATCTTGTTGACTACAAAAATCTCGAAAACAACTCCTTTATAGTTGCTAATCAATGGACTTTCATTGAAAACAGTAATAAACGTCCTGATATAATTTTGTTCTTAAATGGTTTACCAGTTGTATTAGTAGAACTAAAATCTCCATCTCGTGAAGAAACGGATGCATCAGAAGCCTACAGGCAACTTCGTAATTATATGCAAGAAATTCCGTCTATGTTTATTTATAACGCTATTTGTGTTATGAGCGATCATTTGACATCTAAAGCGGGGACTATCACCTCCGGAGAAGACCGCTTTATGGAATGGAAAACAAAAGATGGAAACTATGAAAATACACAATATGCACAGTTTGATACTTTCTTTGAGGGGATGTTCCAAAAAGAAAGACTACTTGATATTATCAAAAACTTTATTTGCTTTTCAAATGAGGGGATTAACACCTTTAAAATTCTTGCCGGATACCATCAATATTTTGCGGTAAGAAAAGCGATTGAATCTACAAAGCAAGCTACCATTACTGACGGTAAAGGCGGTGTTTTCTGGCATACACAAGGAAGCGGTAAATCACTTTCGATGGTGTTCTATGCTCATTTATTGCAAGAAGTATTAGATAGTCCAACAATTGTTGTTCTCACCGACAGAAATGACCTTGATGACCAGCTTTATAGTCAGTTTGCAAAGTGTAAGGATTTTTTAAGACAAGAACCATTACAAGCAGAAAGTAGAGAAAATCTAAAAACTTTGCTTGCCGGCAGACAGGCAAATGGGATAATTTTTACTACTATGCAGAAATTCGAGGAGTCTAACGAACCTTTATCTGAACGCCATAATATTATAGTGATGGCTGATGAAGCTCATAGAGGACAATATGGACTTGCTGAAAAAATAAAGATTACAAAGAATGAAGATGGTGATGAAGTAGCAAAGCGTGTTATCGGCACAGCAAGAGTTATTCGTAATACGCTTCCAAATGCCACATATATCGGATTTACAGGAACACCTATTTCATCAAAAGATCGCAGTACTCGTGAAGTATTTGGCGATTATATTGATATATATGATATGACACAGGCTGTTGAAGATGGAGCAACACGTCCAGTTTATTATGAAAGTCGTGTTATTAAACTTAACCTTGACGGCACTACCTTGAAATTAATTGATGCGGAGTATGATTTAATGGCTCTTAATGCTGATGAGGAAGTTATTGAAAAGAGCAAGAGAGAGCTTGGTCAGATGGAAGCAGTGCTTGGGAATGATAACACTATTAATTCTTTGGTTTGTGATATTCTTGACCACTATGAGAATAATAGAGAGAATTTGCTTACAGGTAAAGCGATGATTGTTGCATATTCTCGCCCCATTGCCATGAAGATTTACAAGCGAATATTAGAACTTCGTCCGGATTGGACTGAAAAAGTAGCTGTTGTTATGACCTCCGGCAACAATGATCCAGAAGAATGGAGACAGATTATAGGTAATAAACACCATAAGAATGAGCTTGCAAAGAAATTCAAAGATAACGATAGTCCTATGAAGATTGCGATTGTTGTTGATATGTGGCTAACCGGATTTGATGTGCCGTCTCTTGCTACGATGTATGTATATAAACCTATGTCCGGACACAATCTTATGCAAGCAATTGCTCGTGTAAACCGTGTATTCCGTGATAAAGAAGGCGGTCTTGTAGTTGACTATGTTGGAATTGCTACTGCTTTGAAACAAGCAATGAATGATTATACTGCCCGTGATAAAAAGAACTATGGTGATACTGATGTTTCAAAGGTTGCATATCCAAAGTTTTTGGAGAAACTATCAATTTGTCGTGATAAGTTTCACGGATATGATTACACAAAGTTTATTAATGGTACAGATCTTGAGAGAGCAAAAACTATAAGCGGTGCGGTCAACTTCATTATGGGCAGAGAAAAGGTTGATGATAAGGATTCCTTCGTAAAAGAGGCTCTTATGCTTCATCAGGCTCTTTCTCTTTGTTCATCTTTAGTTGATGAAGATAGTAGATTTGAAGCAGCATTCTTTGAAGCTGTCAGAGTTCTTGTTCTAAGACTTACAAATACCGGTGTTGGAAAAAAGATTTCATTACCGGAAATGAATGCAAGAATAAATGAACTTTTGAAACAGAGTATTAAAAGTGATGGCGTAATAAATTTATTTTCAGATATCAAAGAAGAATTCTCTTTGTTTGACCCGAAGTTTCTTCAAGAAGTTGCAAATATGAAAGAAAAGAACCTTGCAGTTGAACTATTGAAAAAATTAATTGCAGAACAGGTTTCTGTTTATCGAAGAACAAATATTGTAAAAGCTGAAAAGTTCAGCGAGATTATGCAGCGTTCTCTTAATGCTTATCTTAACGGCATGCTTACTAATGAGGAAGTTATAGAAGAAATGTTAAAATTGGCAAAACAGATTGCAGCAGCACATCAAGAGGGAGATAAATTAGGACTGATTGCCGATGAGCTTGCTTTCTATGACGCCTTAACAAAACCTCAGGCAATCAAGGACTTTTATGAAAATGAGGAACTGATTGCAATAACAAAAGAATTAGCAGATACTCTACGTAAGAATAAGTCGATTGATTGGCAGAAGCGTGAGTCAGCAAGAGCTAAAATGCGTATGCTGATCAAAAAACTCTTGAAAAAACATAAATATCCGCCTGAAGGAATGGATGATGCAGTTCAAACTGTTATGACGCAGTGTGAATTATGGACTGATAATCTAAGCTTTGAAGAAGAATGTAATGTTTATTCATATACAAACCAAACAGAAGAAATTCTGCCCTCAGTTGCAGAAGATAGAGGAAAGTATAATTGATTAAGCTAATTTTTGAAAGTTTGAAAGGGTTAAATGATGGCAAAAGGGATAATATATTTAATGACTACAGTTGTTTCTGGTCTTATCAAAATCGGCAAGACTGGAAATGACCAATTTGAAAATAGAATGAGGTTTTTAGAAAGTAATGGATATGCAAATATCACAGGGTTAAAAAGGGAGTTTGCTATAGAAGTAGATGGATACGATGACAAAGAAAAACTTATCCATGATATCTTTAGTAAAAGTAGAATTGCCGGTACTGAGTTGTTTGCATTAGACATAGAGATTGCTAAATCCTTATTAGCTTCTTTAGATGGCAAACAAATTTATCCTAAGGATAAAAGTAAAAAAGAAGTGTTCAAGGAATCTACAGAAGAGATTAAACTTAAATCTGATGGAGGATTTATTCCGGATGGTGATTATGTATTAAATCGTAATATAAAAGGTTTTGGAAAAGTAAATGGGAAAGCTACCGTTAAAGACGGAGTATTTAAAGTGTTAAAAGGAAGTCTTTGTGGCAATACCGGTAAAGGATATATCCCATCTATTAGGAGGAATGCAAAAATAAAAGATAATATATTGCAAGAAGATATTGTATGTATGAATCCATCGAGTGCTGGGTGGATAGTTATTGGAAAATCTAATAATGGATGGGTAGAATGGAAAGATTTACAGGGGAATTCTATTGAAAAATATAGAGATAAAGAAAAATAGTTGATATAAGTTAGCTATTATAAAAATAATGAGAGGGTGCTTATGCCAAATTTAAAAGCAAAAGAATATAAGAAATTTGAAGATATTAAGTATGTTAGAGAAGATGGAAGTGAGTATTGGAGTGCAAGGGAACTTGCTGATGTACTTGATTATTCTCAGTGGAGAAACTTTCAAAATGTCATTGATAGAGCGATGATTGCCTGTGAGAACAGCGGACATGAGGTCACATACGATTTTGCTGAGGTCAGCAAAATCGTAGAGGCTGGAGCTACAAGGAAGTCTATAAAAGATTATGAACTTACGAGATATGCTTGCTATTTGATTGTGCAAAACGGCGATCCGAGAAAAGAGGTTATTGCACTTGGACAAACCTATTTTGCCATACAAACATATCGTCAAGAAATAGCAGATCATTTTAATCAGCTTGATGAAGATAGAAGAAGGCTTGTTGTTCGTGGAGATATTAAACAATGGAATCAGCTTTTGGTAGAAACAGCACACGATGCGGGAGTTATCACAAACGAAGAATTTGCTATATTCCAGAATGCAGGATATATGGGATTGTATGGTGGATTAGATGTTGAAGACATACATGATAGAAAAGGCTTAACTGCGAGACAAAAGATTTTAGATTATATGGGAAGTACTGAATTGATTGCTAATCTATTCAGAATATCCCAAACGGAAGAAAAGCTGAGGAAAGATAAAGTTGAAGGTGCAGAAGCAGCAACAAAAGTTCACTACTCAGTAGGAAAAGAAGTGAGAAGTGCTATTGAAAAAATAGGCGGCACTATGCCGGAAGATTTGCCTGTTCCGGAGAAAAGCATTCAACAGATAGAAAAAGAACAGATGAAGCGCTTAAAAGATAAAGCGAAAAAGGGCAAATTGATGTTGGATGAATAATGTGTGTCCCCAACAACACTATTGCTGTAGTATCACCACTGATACTGTTTTGATACTAAAAATCTCAAAAACTATAAAAAATAGATATAAAAACACCTGATTTTAGAAACTTAATAGGTACTGATAATATATAAAAGAAACAAATATGCTACGGTAATTATTGAGTGGGAATAAAACAAAAAGAGTAAGTAGAAATATTCTACTTACTCTTTTTTATTTTAGAGAACATTTTTAGTTTTTAGATAATGAAAAATAGTAGATATTTTATAAAAATGGGTGGATATGCTTTTTAATAAAAGAAAAAAGAATAGAAAAAGAAAAAATAGAAAGCAAAATAAATAGGTTCTAACTTGAATTTATATTGAGCATTTTTATAATAGAAAACAAAATTGTTGGAATCAGTATATAATATATTAAGAAAACTAAAAATAAAATTATAATAAAATATATTGTTCAATAAATCATTTATAGTATTAAAGTATATACTATAGAAAATAAGGTATTTAGGAGTATATTAATGGATGTAATTAGTTTGTTTTCTGGTGCAGGTGGATTAGATTTAGGGTTTGAAAAAGCTGGATTTAATATAGTTGCAGGGAATGAATATGATAAAACTATTTGGGAAACATATGAAAAAAATCATAAAGCAAAACTTATAAAAGGAGATATATGTAATATTTCCTCAGACCAATTTCCTGACTGTGATGGAATTATAGGGGGACCGCCATGTCAATCATGGAGTGAAGCCGGTTCTTTAAAGGGGATTAATGATCCACGAGGGCAATTGTTTTATCAATATGTACGTATTTTGAAAGATAAACAGCCGAAGTTTTTTTTGGCAGAAAATGTTAAGGGAATGATGGCGAGACGACATAATGATGCAGTTAAGAATATAGTTTCTCAATTTGAAGGAGTTGGGTATGATGTTTTTATTCATTTGCTAAATGCGAGTGATTATGGAGTGCCACAAGATAGAAAAAGAGTTTTTTATGTAGGATTCAGGAAAGATTTGAAGGTTAAATTTGAACCACCTAAGCCATATAATTCAAAACTAACCTTTAAGGATGCTATTTTTGATTTAAAAGATTCTGCAATACCAGCATTAGAAAGAAATAAAACTAATGGTGGTAACTGTAAATTTTTGAATCATGAATATTTCATCGGTGCGTATTCACCAATATTTATGAGTAGGAATAGAGTTAGATCTTGGTATAAACAGGCATTTACAGTCCAAGCCTCTGGTAGACAATGTCAGCTACATCCTCAAGCACCTGTAATGCCAAAAATAGGGAAAAATAAACATATATTTGAACCTGGGAAAGAAGCATTATATAGAAGATTAACCGTAAGAGAATGCGCAAGAATCCAAGGATTTCCAGATGATTTTAAATTCTATTATACGAATTTAAATGATGCCTATAAAATGATTGGTAATGCTGTGCCGGTAAATCTTGCGTATGAAATGGCTAAATCTATAATAGTTGCTTTAGAGGAATTTAAATTTAATAATAAGCTTTAATAACAATCTTTTAAAAACATGTATAAGTAATTAATAGAGGTTAATTATGAGCAATAAAAGTAATAATCAAGGTAGAGCATATGAATTCTCTTACTTGATTACACTATTGGAAGAAATATCTAAAATAAGACCAGTAAAAATAGAAGAAAATAGTAGTTACTTTGCGGCAGAAAGAGCATGGAAAACTTTAACTGATTCGGAAAAAATAATATATAAAGTTAGTGCTTTAGCAGGGGTTAACACTATATTTAATCTCGAACCATTAATTTTAGATGATGGTGATGATGAGATTGAGTTAAAAATTCAATCGGATGATAAGGGGAAGCTGGGGGACGTAAGAGATGTCTTAATCATCAGGCGAGGTATCAAATGGGAGATAGGACTTAGCGTTAAGCATAATCATTTTGCGGTTAAACATAGCAGATTATCTAAGAACTTGAATTTTGGTAAGAAATGGTATGGAATAGATTGTTCTGAACAGTATTGGAAAGACATTAAGCCCATATTTGATTATCTTGATGATGAGAAACAAAATGGTTCTAAGTGGAGTGATTTGCCGAATAAAGAGGATGATGTATATGTTCCATTATTAAATGCTTTCAAAAGCGAATTGGAAAGACAAAATAATTTATTTAGAAAAGACATTCCAAAACTTATGGTGGAGTATTTGCTTGGTGAATTTGATTTTTATAAAGTTATTGGAATTGATAATAAAAGAATAACTCAAATTCAAAGTTATAATTTAAGAGGTACTCTAAATAAGCAAGGAAATAAGAGAAAGAGAAGCATTGAATTACCAGTATCAACACTTCCGACAAGAATTGTAAGTTTAGAATATAAACCGAGTAGCAAAAATACTTTGGAATTATATCTTGATGGTGGTTGGCAATTTAGCTTTAGAATTCACAATGCGTCAACTAAGGTAGAAACAAGTTTGAAATTTGATATACAAATCATAGGCATGCCTACAACTATTGTTTCAATAGATTGTAGATGGAAGTAGGGGCTTATTATGAAAGACCTTATTGAAGAATTAAATAAATATCCGGTGGAATATTGAGATTTTAAGGGGAAAAATTAAAATAGGCATACATAATATAGGAAAGTATTTTATTGAAATAATTCTAGATATGCAATATGAATTATTTTAGATAGATAAAACAATTTAAATAAATGGAATGGAGATTCTAGATTGAATGAAAGTAAATTAAATTCTATTAAGGATATAATTCTAGGGATAGTATTGCTAGTAATAATGGGCTATATTAGTGTTTGGTTATTAGGAATATTGTTAGATTGTATAGTAAATTTTATTGATAGATTTAATCAAGTTACCTCAAATATAGATGCTGTTGTTATCGTTGCATTAATAACTGGTAGTGTATCAATTTTGGGTGTTGTGATTAGTTCAATAGTATCTAAAGTAATAGAATATCGTCAAAATACTAAACGATATTTATATGAAAAAAGAGAACAACCATATGTTGAATTTATTGAAATGGTATACAAATTACAAGAAAATGTGAAGAAGAATAGAAAATACACTGAAAAGGAAATGTTAGAAGATGTATTTAGTTTTTCTAAAAAATTAATATTATGGGGCTCGAATGATGTTATTAGAAAATGGCTTAATTTTCGTGAAATCAGCCAGATTGAAAATAGGAACCCCATGGATAATATTTTTATGCTGGAAGAGATTATTTTTGAAATTAGAAAAGATATGGGACAAAAAAAGGGAGGATTAAAACAAGGTGATATTTTGGCCTTTTTTGTAAATGATATTAAGGAACATATTTCTACACATAAAAAGAAATAACTGAAGTTGGGTTGGTCAAGAATAACCTAAAACGGAACAAATTTTCTAGCTTAACTTAATCAAGTTAAGCTAGAAAATTTAATGCATTATTAAAACTACTGAGAAAGGTAATCAGTGACTATAGTAAAACGAATAGAGTAAAGGCACTTGAGTTTTCTGAAAGATTGAAGAGAGTCGTTGATGAATATAATAACCGTGACAACCTTGCCTTTGTTAATGGGGTCACAGAAGAATTTGTTGACAACTTATTTGATGAGCTTATCAGTTTAATGAGGGCATTAGAAATGGATAGAAACTCATTTGAAGAAATGGGAATATCGTAGAAGAAAAGACTTTCTATGACATTCTGGTAAATGTTCGAGATAAATATGAATTTCTTTATAAAGATGAAAAGTGTGTTGTTTTAGCTAAAAAAGATTAAAGCATTAGTAGATGATAAGTCTCAGTATACAGACTGGTCTAACAGAAATAATATTAAGTCACAATTAAAGATGGAGTTAGTTATCTTATTATATGAAAAAGGTTATTCACCAAAGTGGAATGATGAAATCTTTAATATGGTGATGGAACAGGCTGAGAATTTTAAAGCGAATGTGTAGCAGATAATTAGAGATTAAAGAGCAAGGAGGAGAGTTAGATAGTGGGAGTAACTATTGAAAAGATAATTCTAACCAATTATAAGCGCTTTGAAAATTTAACTATATTACCAAACGAGAGAAAAAATATTTTAGTTGGTGACAATGAAGTAGGTAAGAGCTCAATAATAGATGCTATTGATTTGGTAGCGATGGGAAGTGTCAGAAGAGTAGAAAGTATTGGATTAGATAGATTATTAAATATTAATTCTATTAAAAAGTTTGAGGAAACAAGAAAATATGAGGATTTACCAGAAATGAAAATCGAATTATTTTTATCTGGCGCTTTTGCTCACACAATGAATGGCAAAAATAATAGTTTAGGAGTAAAGGCTGACGGAATTCGATTAGTTTGTGCTCCAGATGATCATTATATCACGGAGATTAATGATTATATTTCTTCAGGAATGCAAGTTTTTCCATATGAGTACTATAGAATAAGATTTTCTACATTTGCTGATGAGTCATATAGTACTTATAAAAGAAAATTAAAGACAGTTTTAATAAATAATACTAATATGAGTTCTACTCACGCAACCAATGATTTTATTGAGAGAATGTACAATCAATATACAGAAGACTCTCTTTTAGAAAGGCTTGAGCATAGTAGTCAATATCGTCAAATGAAGTTTAATTTTTGCCAAAATCACTTAGCTAAGTTAAATCAAAGGGTACCAGCAGATAAAGATTATTTATTTGGGTTAGAAAATAATTTTTCAAATGTATTTAGCCAGGATTTAATGATATATGAAAAGGATATCGCAATCAATAATAAAGGTACTGGAAGACAAGTTTTGATAAAAACTGATTTTGCATTAGATAGAGCTGGCGATAATGTTGATGTTGTTCTGATAGAAGAGCCAGAGAATCATTTAAGTCATAGTAATTTAAAAAAACTAGTTTCAAATATTTCTAATAAACAGGAAGGGCAACTTTTTATGACTACTCATAATAGTTTAATAAGCACAGGCTTAGATTTAAATAATCTGATTGTGCTTTCTAGAGGTAACACAAATAAACCTTTATATCTAAAAGATTTAAATCCTGAAACATCAAGCTATTTTCTTAAGGCTCCACCTGCCGGAATTTTAGAGTTTGTATTATCGTCAAAAGTATTTTTAGTTGAAGGACCATCAGAATACATTCTCTTTGACAAATTTTATAAGGATGTAACTAAAAAAACGCTAGAAGAAGATGGAGTTCATGTTCTAGCAATCAGAGGATTAAGTTTTAAACGATATCTTGAAGTAGCAAAAATTACAAAGTCTAAAGTCGCAATAGTCACTGATAATGATGGTGATTATCAAACCAAATGCGTAAAAAAATATGAAAATTACCTGAATAGTAATATTAATGTGTTTTTTGAAGAGGAAAATAATAAACCAACTTTTGAATATTTTCTTTTTGATAATAATAAGCTTGCTTGCAATGAAATATTTGGAAGTGATGCTTTAGCGTATATGCTAAATAACAAAACTGAATCAGCACTAAAATTAATAAGTGTAGAACAGTTAAAAATACCAAATTATATAAAAAAGGCTATTTTATGGATAAACGAGTAATCTTTGCAGTAGCTGGTTCTGGGAAAACAACTCATATCGTTAAAAGTTTAGATGCTGATAAAAGAAGTTTAATCTTAACATATACAAGAGGGAATTATCAGAATTTAAAGAAAAAGATAATAGAAAAGTTTCATGGTAAATGGCCCGAAAACATAACGTTAATGACTTATTTTGAATTTTTATATTCTTTCTGTTATAAGCCTTTTTTGGCAGATAAGATAAAGGCTAAAGGTATAGTATACGAGCCAAACAGCAAAAACTATTTAAAAAAAGAAAATGATAGATACTATTTATCTAAGTCAGGATATTTTTATAGTAATAGAATAGCATTTAGTTTTGAACATTTTGGAATCATTGACGATATTAAAGAAAGAATTGAAAGATATTTTGACGAGCTGATAATAGATGAGATACAGGATGTTTCTGGGCGAGATTTTAATTTTTTGCTTAAGATTATGGAAATAGAAATTAATATAGTTTTTGTCGGAGATTTTTTTCAACACACCTTCGATACTAGTAGAGATGGTAATGTTAATAAGAATTTATTTAAAAGCTTTATAGATTATAAAGAAAAATTTTCTTCAAAAGGATTTATCGTTGATGAGGATACTCTTGATAAAAGTTGGAGGTGCAATAAATTAACCTGCTCCTTTATAAGAGATAATCTAGGTATTAATATTTATTCTCATCAAAGTGAAAATCGGGTAAATGAAATACTTCTTTTAGATGATATTGAATTGATAAATCAGACATTAAATGATGATAACATTATTAAGCTGCATTATGAGAATTCTTCAAAGTATGGGAAAAATAACAAGAATTGGGGTGAAACAAAAGGTGAAGACTACTATCAAGATATCTGTATAGTATTAAACCAGAATACAGAGGAACACTTTAAAAATAATACATTGGATAAGTTAGCGCCATCGACAAAGAATAAGTTGTATGTTGCTCTCACTAGAGCTAGAGGAAATACTTACTTTATAAGCCATAAAGATCTAAGTAAATAGGGGTGATGAAATTTGCAATGGAATAGACATAAAGAGGCTAAGCAGACTATTAAAGAAATTTTTCAAAGATTAGATCGTTATAGAATTATACATTATTCTTGCCAAAGTTTTAATCGTGTTGAGAATGGTAAATCTACAATTATTGCTGCAATAGCTATCTATTTACCTCAATATGATCGTACTGAGTCTTTTGATATTCAATCAACCGCTGAATATTTGAATATTGAGTATAAAGATATAAACAAAAATTTAGAAAAAATAGAAAAAGTATTATTGAAAAATTTTTTTGAGTTTATAAGGAAAAATACAGACCAAAAATATTTACATTGGAATATGCGGAATAGTAAATATGGGTTTCAAGCATTAAGTAATAGATATATGGCTTTAGTACATCAAAAACCCGAATATGAAATACCAAGTGATAAATGTATTAATATAGCGGCTGTTCTGGAGAATTATTATGGAGTGGGCTATGTATCTGATCCTAAAATAAAACACTTGATTGAGAAAAATTTCAATGTACGACCTGGAAATCTTTTGTATGGGGAGGAAGAGGCTTAAGCTTTTGACCGGAATCAATTTAATAAATTACATAAATCAACACTTAGTAAAGTTCGTTTCTTTTTTTATATTTTAAAAGCGGTTGAAGATAACAACTTAGTCGTTGACAATAATTTTCTTACCGCATTTGGTTGGAGTCCTCAAGTGTTTTATGAAATGGTCAAAGAAAAATGGTGGTGGGGAGTGTTAACATTCCTAATTGGGGTTATTGGGGATAAATTATTATAATTAAATATTAGGATTGAAATTGAGAGTGGAAAAAATTTCAGAACAAGTTTAAATAGAATGCGTTTTTTTGTAAGTGCCAAACAAAAAGATTTTATTATAGAGAACTATTTTATGTTTTTATATTTTTTGAAAGTTCAATTGTGACAAAAGTAGAAAATATAAAAGATACATACTAACAAATTTGAAGAGTTTATTATAGGTATTAATGAGGATAAGAGATAATTTTTTATACATTTGAGTATTGATATAGGAAATAATAATTTTTATAAAAAATAGAAGGTGTTTTATTGAGTAATCTGTTTTTAGATTTTCAGAAAACAAAAAATATGAAATTACTAAAACTTGATAATAAAGAAAAATATTATGCTGATTTACTAAATATTGAGCATAGTTGGTCAGATAGAATCGATAGTAATATCAGTAATGTATTTATTATGGAAGCGGAACAGCAATTAATAAATTCTATAGAATTATCCACTGTAATGGTGTTCTTAGCCGATATGCCAGATTGTGAACGTAATAAATTCTTTGATTCATGGCGCTCAACTAAAGAATTTCCTACACAAGGACAAATAATTAAACAACTTTCATTACGTGGAAATATTTTTCTCGATATGAAAGAAAAGATGCCGACATTTTTTTCTGACACGAAAAAGCTAAATGCAAAAATAAATAAATATGTTCATAAACAAGGGTTTCAACACTTTTATGTTGTGAGAAACATTTCAATGAATGTTGGTAAATTGCAGACGGAGTTAATTGAAAAATTTGAATATTACTTAAAAAAGTGTATTGGAGTAGTTGCGGTAAT
Source organism: Dialister pneumosintes (assembly GCF_001717505.1). NCBI lineage: Bacteria > Bacillati > Bacillota > Negativicutes > Veillonellales > Veillonellaceae > Dialister > Dialister pneumosintes. The sequence goes on along the minus strand of NZ_CP017037.1, from coordinate 788,217 downwards.
GCGGTTAGCTATTGATCCTTTTCCTTTTTTGCTTATGGATAATGATATTTTATACCGTTCGTTTCCGTTACTGACGCTCCCGTATAGCAAAGAGTTTGTAAATGAATATATTGGCTATTTTGTGCTAGAGCAGTATAAACAAACGGAAATATTTCAAGGAACTTATGAATGGCTAAAAGGATGTAAAAAGAAAAATGAAGCAACATTTAATGTTACAAATTATGAATATATAGATTCAACTAAAATAGAATTTATTATTGAACAATTTGAATTGTTGTCTATCAATGCTCAATATAGCGTATTACTTGTGGCATCTAATGAGAAAGTGGTTAAGATATATTGTTTGGATGGGTTGCTTATGTATTTTACAGATAGAAAGACAAATAGGAAAGAAACACACTGGTCTTCTTTAGATTTTAGCAATTTTTCAAAATCGGATAAATTATATAATCAAGCATATGGAGAAGCCTATATATCTGTGTTTAAATTCAAGGATGGATCATATTTTATTGAGCACAATGACTTTTTGGTTAATGAAGAGATTAAACAAATAGATGAATATGTTAAAAAGAATTTTAAACGACTTAGTTCCAATTTCGATAATAGTTTTAAATTTGTTAGGTAATAGCTATAGTATATAGCTATTAGAGTAATATTAGTTTGCATATTGAGAATATATAATTACCTTATTAATATACAAAACTCACGTCTGAAGATATAAAATTAGTAAAGTGGAAATAATTTAAATAAAATTGTCTTATTGAGATATTTGTTAAAAATAATTATATAACCGCAAATTTTTACTATATATTCAATCCACGCATCCTTCGCGGATGCGTGGATTGAAATAAGCCCCTTAATAGCTCCATCAATAATTTTTGCCTTATCCAAATCAACTAATAAAGCTTTTACCGCTTTAGAATTTTTAGCTTTATTTTTAACAAGTGCCAAATCAACAAGACTATCAATTTGCATTTTCTTAGTATTTGCTTTATAAGTCTGTTCACGTGTTTTAGCATCTTCTTTCATCTTTTCGATTTGTGTAGCTAAATCAGCATTATCTTTATTAGTCTTTTTTAGTTCTTCAATTTCTTTTTTAAATGTATCGGCTTCTCCTTTCAAATGTTTAGCTTCTTCGTTCTTTTGGTTAAATTGAGATTTACTTACATAGTTTTTGCCGTAGTCATCAACTATTTTCTCAATCTGTTCATCAGATAAACCTAAAGCTTTTAATTCTTCTCTTGTCATATATATTCTCCTCTCAAATACGCTTGATTTTCGTGAGCTACACCTCACACATTGATACGGTTGTAGTTATCGCCCAAACCTAAAAAAGGCAATAAAAAAGCACTCTTGTTGAGTGCTTAACAACTAAATAATTATAGTGCCATCAATTTAGTTATAATTTCATTAGAACAAATAACCTCAAAACTATTTTCTCCTTGTTCTGTTAAATCCAGTTCATCTATAGGTAAACACTGAGTGAACGTTAAAATCACAGAATCTTTATTGTTCTTTAGGAACTCACCATTAAAAGAAATGAGTTCTATATTACTAATATCTACTGTCTTCATTTTGTGTTTAGATGTAATTAATAGAGTTGCAAATCGTCTTACAACCGCTTTCTTATTACCAAGACAAGGTAATTCCTGTAATTCTTCCTTAAGCTCTACTTTTGCTTCACACTCTGCTAACACATATCGATTCCCGCTTACAGTGACAAATAATTTACCGTTTTTTACTAAAATTTCTTTATACGTACGAAACATCCCATTCACCTCTTTTCTATAAATAAAAAACCACCTACCTTAGTAAGCGGTTAATTTACATATTTTTTTAATCTAGGTTCAAATCTTGAATACTTAGTTAAATAAAATTTACATGCTTTGTCTTCGCTATCAAATACTTCTTTATAAACAACTTTATCTCGTTCTAACTCTAAGTAAACAAATCCACCTTTATCTTTTATCAAACAAATAGGAGTTTCTGAAAGCGGTTTATTTAAAGTACCGATAGCATAATCATACTTCCATATATTTTCTTTTGTAAGAATTTTTTCTAGATCAATTAGGTTCATTAATAAACACCTCTTTTAGATTTTCCTCTAAAGATTCTACAGAAGAAGGTAGCTTGAGTTGTATACCTAACCCTTTTTGTCCAAACCAAGCAGCAATAACACTTCTTTCTACATCTTTAATATCCTTAACAACTCTATAATAATGCAAATCATTAGTATTTGCCGTTCTAGGCATAGCTCTTTCTTCAAATGAAGTGTCTTTAGGACTAACATAGGATCCTGTTGGTTTTCCGTAACGACTATATATTATTTCTCCTGATTTTAACGTAATCTTTTCTGGAGTACCAATTCCGCCATTATTAGGAGGATATATTGGCCTACCGTTATCAGCATAAAAGCGCTCTTCTCCTACTTTACCTTTAGTATAAGGTTTACCTTGTTCTATTGCAAGTTGATAAATAAACTCATCTGTTGGTGCAACTAAGTTCATGCGCATCTTGGCAAATTTAGGATTAGCGACATATGTATCTTCCCATTGTTCATAAGTTAAATCACTTTTAACTGCTACACTCTTACCTGTCTTAGAATCTCTTGCTGTTCGTGTAGTTCCTTCTGCATCTGTTACCCCTTCAATGTAAGGTATGGTCGTTGTACGGCAATAACAATGGAAAGGCGGAGTAGTAACACCAGGTATTGCATCTTTTAATTCCACTATCTTAGTATCCATTTCTCGACATATTTCAGATGTCTTTGTATCAAGAGTAGCTATAATCTGTAGTTTTTCTACTTCTAAATCATTAAAACAATCAAGCATACTACGCTCTTGGAAATAAGCTGTTTCAGTCTCTACAAGTCTACTGGCTTGTGAGTAGGAAGTATTAAACTTTTTTGCTATCCTCTCTGTGATAAAAGCAGTTCCACGCTGTGTAAGTAGTCCTTGTGTTATTTCTATCTGTAAACTTTTAATTAATTGTGTTTTTTGCCCCCATATCCTCGTTGAAAACTCTTTTCCATCTTGTGTCCACGGTTTACTTAACGTCTTTTCTATTCTGTCACTTGAAAGTGCTGTTACATCTTCAAATCCTTTTACCTGCTGCGTAATGTAAGCCGTTTTATAATAACTATCCTCATAAGTTTTGGCTAACAAATCTTTAAGGTTTAATTCATATTCATTAGCCAGTTTTTCTATCTCATAAAAGAGCTTCAGATACAACGATTGACTACGATCTAACCTTACTCGCATAGACGCATTATTAAGCATTTTTATATATTCCGGTGACAGATTTTGTTTTTGCGCCAATTCTTTATATTGTTCGAGCGTAAACTGGAAATCTTTCCTTTCTCGTGCATTTAATTCTTTCTTTGCTTGTGGAAGAGTAAGATTATTTTCTTCTGCATATCGTTGATACCATGCAAGTATTTCTTTTTCTGATTCCTTAAGAGCCTGCCTAAAGAGTTTCTTTATTTCTCTTTTGGTTAATTCTGCCCTTTTCATTTGATTGTCTTTTAATTCTTCAAATCGCTTTTGCCAATACTCATTATGTGTCATCGCTTGCACCACCATCTTCTACATAATCATCTATAAGCTGTGCTTCTTCCTCTTTAATTCGTTTCAGTTCATCTGCTGTATTCTGTGTCCATGGATGGTTAGCTATGACAGTTTCTTTACTAATAACACCAATAGAGTTTTTGCAGTTATTAATTGCATCCGCTTGATTGAGTGGCAAATCTCTGTTAAAAATAAACTCAACATCAACCTTATGACCGAGCCATGCTTCTACAAATTCCATTAATAATTCAAGCGATGCTTGAAATTCGCCTCCTTTGCGGATAGGTTTAAATAATTTATGATATTTTCCGATTTTTAACTAATAAATTATGTGACAGGAAAATTTGGATGTAGTTCTAATAGCTTTTATATGAAGAGTGGGCATAAAAAATAAAAGAGTAAGTAGATACTATCTATTTACTCTTTTTCTTTATTGAGAATTATTAAAAAATGGAAAGAATTCATAAAGTTTTTACTTTTAAAACAATATAGCAAAATATTATAATAAAGATATCAATCTTTTTATATTTATAAAGGTTAAACATAGTGAGAGTCGGTGGAACTATTTAAATTGCTTGTTATACATTACAAGTAAAATAGGTGGGAGAGAAATATGAAAAATAAGACAATAAAATATCTTTTATACCACATATTTTTGCATAGCAGTTGTATTTTTATGATATATAGTAGTTGTCGGTTTCCTGCATGGGGCGATTGGCTTATTAATACACGATTTTTAAATTATTCTTTTTCCCTATATATTGCAATGATAATTGGTATATTTCCGCTGTTTTCTATCCTACCTTATTATTATCAACATGATTTTCCACATGTTTCCGGAAGAAAGAAGATTACTCTTGCTGCACTTCTGATAGGGAATACGTTGCTCATATTAACTTATAGTGCTTTTATTCATACATATCTGCCAAATCATTTGGTTCATAAGAATGTATTAAATGATAGTTCTGCTTATATGATGGAATTTAATGAAGAGGTGCAAAGAAAATTCAATGAAAAGATGCAAAGTCAACTTTCTGATACTACAGATAAGGAAAGTCTTGTGTCTAATCATTGATATATTTACAAGATGTATTAATGAAGATTTAATATCAGGATTTGCATAGATGGAGCAAAACCAATGAAAACATATATAAGTAGTTTTTTATTGCTGTTAGGCAATATGTGGATTGTAAAAGTTATTAAAAATTATAATTATTGGGATTCGTTCTACTGGTACTTAGTAGAAGTAATGCTCATAGTTGGTATTGTTATTCTCTCTGATTTTTTTATAGTTATCCTATTGTGCCATTCTGAACCAAAGAGTACTTTAAAATCTTACATTGATACACAAAAACAGTTTGGAAAAAGCAGACAGTTGGCACATCTTACTTTACTCTTGATGATTACCATTTTTTTGCTGTCTGATTCTATAAATTCTTATTATAGTTATCAAGATGTGCTTGGGGTGAATTGGAGTCGTTGGTATATAGTCTCTTTTCTTGTTAAGGCAATTTCTATATTAGTTGCAGGCATAACATATATGTGGGTATATCCTACGGGTTATTCTTGCAAATATGGAAAATGGTATTATCTTATTCCTGTCATGGTGATAACGGTGGTATTAGGGGATATAGGACTCGGTGCAGTAAATGCTGTACTCGATTTGAATACACCCACAAAAATTATACAGGTGTCTGCAAATAATATGAGAGTAGAAAAGAGAATACATCGTGGAAATGGATGGCGGTATGCTATAGATGATTTCAAAGAGTATTTTATAGTTTATAATGGTGAAAAGTATTTTATAAACCATGCGATGAGTAATACTATTTCTAAGCAGATATTGGAAAAGAGAATCTATGATAAAAGTTTGACTTTATGTGTTGCTTATTATCCTCGTTCTAAGATTGTACAGTCGTATACCTTATATCGATGAAGGGGAACAATATTTTTATATAATTGTTTTAAAACAAGGGAGATTAAAGTGTATGAAGTGGATGAGACACATTAATCAACTTGATATCGAGAATTTTACCATAGTAGCGATTGTTATTTTTTTTATTATATTGTATGTTTCTATTTTTATGGTTCGATCTAAATATTGGGAAAAAACATTTACTTCTTGGTTAAAAAATTTCTTGATAGCAGAATTGATAGGGATGTCTTTTATTTTTGTGGCGGCATTTTTATTCATGATGGCGATTCATTCGTTATATCCTTTTGTTGCATTAATTGGTTTTATAACGGTATTTATTTTTATATTATGGGGAAGTCTATTTTTTATTAATGCTAAAGCAAAAGAATGGAAAAGAAATCACCCGGATTATGCCGTATTGGTTTTAGGTAAAAAAGAAAGCATTTTTCGTTTAGAGAAGGTGGAACTTTTATCTCTTGATAAGACAAGTATTCAAAAAGAATTTGCTTGTATTACCGCAGAAACTATAACAAATTTACCGGGGGCAGCATCATTGAAGATTCTGCTGACACCGGGGAGACACCTTTTAGAACTTTCTTGGCAACAGCGTCATTCATACCGTTATAGTGATCTGATGTCCGAATTACTTCGTCAAGAATTGCAGATAATAGTTCAGCCGGGGAGGACATACTATATTCCTATTCCGGAAGAAGATAGTGGATTCAAGATTCAAAATTTAAATGAGAGACCACAGGATTTAAAAGAAAAAAAGAATCGTTGGCAGTGGAGAGAACATTATATCCCACTTATTTTAGCAGCACATGCCTGGGTAGCCTTTTTCTTGGTTGGTGAGCAGGATGGAGATATGTATTCTGCTGCTATCTATTTAAGTAATTGGATTCTTCAATTCGCGATTGGATTAGCAGCTTGCCTATTTTCATGGTATTTTTTCTTGCATATCCAATTATTATCAAGGAAAGGGAAATTTTTATATAGTATTCCTTTTATTTTAATTACGACATTATTTCTTAGTAGCTATGGACTAAGGGGGCTTTATGCAATGCAGGATTCTTTTGAGAAACCGCAAACAGTAACGATGGCAGTAACTGATTTAGATATAGGTTATATTCTTCGTTTCGACTATTATGAAGGTGTGTATTTAGAAGAGAAGCAAGCTTGTATATACTATCACGGAAACTATTATGTTATTAATCGTGGTTTAGCTTGGGCGATAGAATCACAGTTTGACTTTCCTTTGACGGAAGAGCAAAAATTATCTTTAGAATTTTATCCACACACTAAAATTGTACATGCTTACTCCTTTAATAAGAGCCACTCCAGTTTACATCCGATGAATCAGTAAAGAATTATCACTTTTATTATTTATAGATTCTTATGTGGGAGACATAAAAGGATTTATGAAATAATCTAAAGAAAATCTATTTTATTATGGAGATAGTGTTTTTACATTAGTAGTTAAAAATCACGAAATTAAATAAAAAATAGAGTTATAAAATATAGATCAAAAGGGAAATAGTATTTTTCAAAAGAAGAAAAAATATTTGGATACAAGTATGTGTATAAAGTAAACATAGTATCCATTGATAAAGAAATAGCTCGTAAGTCAACATTAATTTGCCGAAGTGATATATGGATTATTTAAACGGAACAAAATGACAGCTAGATATTTCATAAAACACGGTGTACATCAAGTGGAACTAGTAAAATTTTATAATGATGTGACTACTATATATAGTGGTGGTATTGATTATAAAAAGCAGAAAAGATTTGAAATTAAGCACATGGATAATCAAATTTAGATATAAAATAAAAACTTAGTATCACTTTATGATAGCAAACTTTTTTAGATATAATGAAAAATAAACTCTATTTTGTTTAATTGAAAATGAAAAAGAGGTGCCTACGTGGAATCCTTTATTTTGGCAGTATGTTTTGGAGGTTTTACGCTTGGACTGTTTTTATTTACGGCATTTTTGTACTTTTTGTTGGTTAAGGCTGTACAAAATAAAGAAGAAGTACCTTCTTGGATGTATAAAATTGGACATGCATTAAAAGCAAGAGTAAAAAATTCTTATGAAAATACAACGAACCGTCAGGCTTTACAAGAAGTTAATATGACTTTATTACTTTTTATAGTTCTTAATGGTATTGTTTTTTTCATACAATACAGTAAGGGAGTTGGCATTCCTGCGTCTATTTACTTTTGTTTAAAAACAGAATTTATAATGGTTTTGGGGGTAGAATTTCTTACAAGTATCATAAAACTTTTAATGGTAAGACCTCTGCATGTATACGCTTCTGCGAATGCTGTACAGGGAATGCTTGTTATCTCATCTTTTGCGTTATTGTTGTTTCTTAATATGACAGGATTTCCGGAGAAAGCTCCTCGGATTGAATTTAATGGAAGTACAGTTATCATCGGTGAAACCAAGGCGGAAGAACTTTTGGCATAAGGGTATTATTTTAAGGACGAAAAACCGGAAAATATAATTGTAAACGAAAGAAATAATCATTTTTATTATGGAGAAAAAACATTTTTAATGAAAGATCAGAAAGTCTATGGAATTGTTTATCTTACCCCTGCATGGAGAGATGTAGCACCACTTAAAGATTGCATCGTTACTCGAGTTATTATAGATAATAGGGAAAAAAACGATTGGAAGTGTGAAAATCAACGGAAAAAATATTAAAGATATAAGTTGGGAAGATATTAAAAATAAAGAATTGATTGAAGTATTTGGATTACAGCCGGCATCATATAAGGAGTTCAAAGAGTACGAAAGAGGCAATACTAATTTTAATTTACAACTTCAATCTGAACTCTATTCTTTATGGAAAAGGTATACAATTACAGGAAATTTTAACTCTCATGGTAGTTGCTACAGATATGAAGTTGGGGCGCAATATAGTTTGTGGGAGTAATTTGTTTACATCAATAAGTAGTAAATTGGGAGTGGCATCTTATGGCTTTTTTATTGGTTTTAGGAATTATTATTGCATATATCAGTTTACTTTTCTTTTTTAAGAAAAAGATTTTAGATAGAAGTAACTATAGAGGATTAAACTATATAATAGGAATGATGGTTGCTTATGCGATTTTGCTTGGAATTACTATGTTATGTAATGAGTATACATGGATAAAAATGGCTTTTCAGTCTACAAGTACGCATATTCGTATTAATAAAGAAGTATTGGGAATGGTTCTCCTTCTTGTACCTGCCGGATATTCTGTAGTTTTGTTAGGATACTCCAAAGAACAGGCGAAGTGGAAAGACAAGAAAATAGTTATGTTATCGATGGCTCTTAATGGGATATTTTCTTTCTTTGGGATTTTACTATTTGATACCTATTTACATGGAGTAAGTGGCAAAGAAATTTATGTAATGATAAAGGAAATTCCGGATTTTATCGATTGGAAATATATGGCAGGTGCTGCATTAGCGTGTATAGCTTTTATTCAGCTTATGAAATATGACCATTTCAAATATAATAAAGAAGAAAAAGATTAGAAGTATAAAAAATAAGGTGAGATGGTTTTAAAATTCTAGGTAATATTTAGTATATATTAGTAGGAAATCAGAGTAACTACTCATTAATGTAATGCATATAAGACAAGTAAAATGAATTAAGGAGGCATATAATTGTTATTTTCTATTGATTCCGCAGTTATACATGTGTTGGTAGTAGGTGTCCCCACTTTTATTTTTGTTATCATGGCATTCATTACATTAATGAAAAGTGGGAAGCAAGCGATAAGAAATATAGACTTTCCGGTTCATGTGACTTGTCGGGTTTGTGGTCATTCTTTTACGGTTACGATGGAAGAGTATACAAAGCATGTCATGGCTATTAGAGAAAGGCGGCTTTTTAAAATTAATCCTCTCAAAGAGATGCGTAAAGTATTTTGTTCTAAGTGTGGGAAAGAAACCTATTGCAATTGGGATAACATTAACGCATTTTCATTAAGAAAGCATATACCACCTCTTTTTATAGCAATGTATGTACCTGTTTTTAAATACATGGGAATGGCGGCATTATGGATATGCTTATGTAGCGTATTATTTAATATTAAATTGTAAACATTGTTTGTGTAGTTTGAGAGCATTAAAATAATGTTACATATAAAGCAACTTATTTTTATGTGTAGTGGTATAATATTTTATATTACAATAGAAAGAACTTAGGAAGGAGAACTATTTTGCATTTAATTTCGGTCGAATCTTCCAATGTAGAGTGTATTGGATATGAAGATGGAGTTATTGAGGTTCATTTTAACAATGGATATGTATATCAATATACAGGCACTACAAGTAGTTTGTTTGATGAGTTTCTTAATTCAGAAAGTAAAGGACGATTTGTTCATCAAAGGTTAAAAGATAATTTTCCAACAATTCGTATTGAATAAAAGTAATTTTTATAGTAGTAAAAACTTATATTAAAAAGAGTGTTGTATTATTGCAATGCTCTTTTTTTGTGGTGTGAAATTAAAACAAATATTGATAAAAAATTAATTTATATATTTTTTATTACTTCTTTTTTGAATATAATAGGAATGGAAATAATGAGTTTTATTTCTAATTAGAAGAATGTATATGGCGTTTAAGTGTGTAAAAAGATAAGTGTAAATTCATGATATCACTCGATGTTATTTCGTATTTATTTGATTTTTTATTTGGTGGAGATCATTTGCTTGCTACTCTTTTTCTTATTCATAGTGCCTATATGATAAGGAAATTGTTTTTATACCAAAATGTGGTGGTAGACGGTAAGAAGGTGGATGAAGAGACTGTAAAGGGGGTCAAACACACTTCACAATACGTTAAATATACTCTGGGGGTTGTTGTAGCTAATTTCATTCTTATGGTATATTTTGATTTCATACCTATTTTTATCAAGAGTGAATTTTCGAGTAGTTTCATTTGGATTGCAGGTTTCTTGCTTTTGCTTTACGGTCGTACTCTACTTAGCTTTTGGTTATTTTGGAGATGCCCTCATTGTGGAAAAGTTATGGATGGAGAACTTTTGTCGCGACATCGTTGGATAAGTAGACGTCCGGTTATACGTGAGAATTGCCCACATTGTGAGAAGTCTATATTGTATTACTAATAATAAAACGGGCGTATCGTATTTATAAAATCCACATGGTTCAAAGATATTATTCGTTATTTAAAAGTGGGTATTTATGGATTGGATGAAAATTATTACGGATTCCGGAAATATTTTTTTAGGGAGTATACTTTTTATTTCTTTAACGATTATTGGTGTTTATCTATATTTACTCAGTAAGTACAACCGAGTTGGTGATGCACGATTTGATGTATTTTACATAGAAGATGGAACCTTTATTATCAATTCTTTATGGAAACCTACTTTTTCATTAGATGATATAGAAAGAGTTGAAGTCGGTTATGCACCTTATCACCGGCATGGTAGACCTTACATCGGATTTTTACGTATTGTATATCCGAATGGTAATCGCTCTTGTCGCTATTATTTTGATATTAGTGTTGTGACTCGCAAAGTTTTTAATTTTAAATATCATCAAGATGATATTTTTCGTGCCATCCATCGAGTACAATCCGATTTAGAAAAAGAGGGGATTCCCTATACTTTATTAGGATTCGAATATTTAGGATGGAAAGAATTAATTGCTGGAAGCATGAAGAACCAATTCCTATATAAGCGAGATAAATATATAACTAATATTATTTTATTTGTTTGGTTTACTGGATTACTTTGTAGTTTTACTTATCTAGGAATAGAGTTTTGGAAAGAAAATTCTTTTATAAAAGGTACGTTTTTTATCCTTGCCGCTTTTTTATTACTGGCACTTATGGAAAATTCTGCTTGGAATATATTTCAGAATAGTCGAATACAGGTAGCCGTTCATGCACTTCCCACGACAGAAAAAGAGATATTAAGAACGGTAGGTGCGATTTCCACCTATGATGATTCTCTTATGATGGAAATGAGCAAGTGCATTGCAGAACCTGGTGATTATATAGAAAAACAAATAGCAAATGGAATAGATGGAGAATATGCATATCCCCCTTTATATACTGCAGAAGACGGATTGACTCGAGAAAAACAGATTGCAAGGGTAGGTATGACTTTGCTGCATCAAACGTCATATACGATGTTTCTTCTTAAAAATATAAAGAGGGATACTTTTCTTTCCTTATTGCGAGAGTTGGTATTATTTAAAAGATATGAATTATCTGTAGAATCTTATCAATTAAAAGATGAAGACTCTTTACTTACTTGGTGTAAAACTCTAAATAAATTGTGGAAACCACAATCCGTAACTATAGAGCTGATACGAATTAATAATTATAGTTATTGGGGCTATTTAAAATATTTTAAAGCTCCACAAATGGATTCCCGAGAAAAATATGACAGAGTATTTTTTGAATACTTTGATGATTAGAACAACATGACTTTTATGACACATATGGAGAGAGAATAATCATGGGATTTTTCAATTTTGGTAAGAATAAAGATATAAAAGAAACGAATCATACTTCATGGGAAAGCTGCCATAAAGCACAGCCGAATATGTACGAAAAAGACGGGAAAAGATATATGTTCTTTACTTTAAAAGAAGGGGTAGATACCGTTTTATGTTTACAACCGGCAGAAGTGTATTCCGTAGATAAACCGGAAGAAGTAGAATATCGTTTGTTGCTATTAAGTACGACAGAAGACACCCTTATTGGTAATTTACCTTTTTACAAAAGTGTACGTTTTTTAAAAGACTATGTAGTAGAAGATAAATTTCCGCTAGTATTACTTCGTGGACTTACTCTTGAAGATATGAAAATCTTTGTTCAAAATATGGAAGTGGCATTGCAAGAAGAGCAGACCATTAGAGAAATTTGTGAACAAACAGATGAACTGTTACAAGCAGAAACCATCGCACCGGAAACAGTAGAGGCAGTATTTCATTCACGACATGTTAAGACATATACTTTTGAACAAGTGTATTTCCCGTCCGGCACGTTAATGGCGGCAGATCCTATTTGTGAATTGCAATCCATGTATGTTCCGGTAATAAAAGAAACTATTCCGTCAGGATATTACCCAATTACTATTGGGATATTGGACTCTGAGTTGGTCGGTATACGAATGACAGGTATGCGTCTCAAAGTGACAGAAGAGGAAGCGTTGTCATATCAAGCGGCAACAATGTATAAAGCTAAAGATAAAAAGGAATTTCGAGCAGCTTTTCCGGTGGATGCAGGCATGTCTACATTCTGTGATAAGGAAGCGGCAGAAAGTTATTGGAAAGTATTGTATGCATGGTATAAAGAACACCCCAATGGAAATTGGTATAATGACTACTTAGCCGATTTATTTAAAGAAAGTGCAGAAGCATATCCTGACTTACAAAGAGAAGGCGGTGACTTTATCCGCTTTAAAATTCCGGAGTCTAACAATGAAATAGTCATGGTTGCTACCGGTTTCGGCGATGGTATCTATCAAGTGTTCTGGGGCGTGGATAAGAATGGAAAGCGTTGTGAATTAGTGACCTTATTTGTAGACCCACGTAAAGCGTAATTATATAGTTGTTATAAAGGAGAAGAAATATGGGATTTGACATTACTTATCATCCGATTTCTGTAGAGCAGATGACACAATGGTATTTTTCAAAACTGTTGGATGTAGCAGACGGAAATATTGCTGCATTAGAAAAGATAGGGGAAGAGTATCATTTGAAACCCTTTTTTATGAACGAATATATCGATACCATGCGTGTAGCATCCAAAGTAGAGGAGAATATAGCTTTTGAAAAATTGCATGTATTCTATATAGCAATTGTACAAGGTTATTTTAGTCCTTATTACTATACAAGAGGAACTGCTTTTTCCTTTTTAATGGATGATAAACCGCAGATGAAGAAATATGTAACTCCATGGGAGCAATTAAAACCAGATTTTATTCATAGTCCGGTAAATGGAGGACTTGTTGAAAATTATTCCGGAGGTGTTTACATCGCACCGGAGCAAGTCGTACAGCTGTTGGATGATTATGAAAAACAGGAAGAAACACGAAAAATTATCGATGACTTTTATGTACAGAATCTTCCGGTTTTTATAAAAGCGTTACAGTATGCAAAAGAGAATAATTTAGGATTATTAGAAGCATCTGAAGTAGTAGAACCGAATCCTTTAGACTTAAACAACTCCGAATCCTACTCAAATTTATTAAATTGCGATACAGAAGGGGCACTTATTTATGAAAAGATTGCTTTAAAGCAATTGGGGAGATTTATACAAGAATCCGAGAAAAATAAAGAACAGTCAAATCTGTCAACAAAAATAAAAAATGGTATTCAAAACCTTTTAAAGAAACTACCATTTGGAAAAAATAAGGAATAGTCATAGTAAAGTTTACTTCTATGTAAAGAATATATAATTTTAACCACTGGATAACCTAGCAGAGAAATTTGCGAAAATAATGGAATAACAATTAGTAAAAAAGACTGCAATACATGCAGTCTTTTTTGTATGGGGATAAATAAATGGAGTTTATAAAGTGTTTAATTACTGTTAATAATATATGCTATACTGTAAAAGTGTGAAGTTATCGATACTATAATGAATGACAATGATAATTTATGTGTATTATTGTTGAGATTTTATAAAGTCAATCAGGAGTGTGTTATAAATGAGCAATTATACCGGTGAATCTAATGGAGCAGCACAGAGAGCAGAATTACATCGTAAAATATGGGCGATTGCCGATGATGTTCGAGGCGCCGTTGATGGATGGGATTTTAAGCAATATATTTTAGGTATACTTTTTTATCGGTTTATTTCTGAAAATATAACAGAATTTTTTAATGCAGCAGAACATGAGGTGGGGGATTTAGAGTTTAATTATGCCGATTTAAGTGATGAAGAAGCAGAAAAAGACTTTAGACCCGGTACAGTAGAAGATAAAGGTTTTTTTATTTTACCGAGCCAGTTATTTGAGAATGTAGTGAAAAATGCAAAAACTAATGAAAATTTAAATATTGACTTAACTAATATTTTCAAAGCCATCGAAGGAAGTGCCGTAGGATCTGCTTCAGAAGAAGATATTAAAGGATTATTTGATGATGTGGATACAACCAGTAATCGTCTTGGTGGAAGTGTACCGGAGAAAAATAAGAGGCTCGTAGATATATTGACAGGGATAGCCGGCATTAACTTTGGCAATTTTAAAGATAATGATATTGATGCATTCGGGGATGCTTATGAATATTTGATATCGAATTATGCAAGTAATGCCGGTAAATCCGGTGGGGAATTTTTTACGCCACAAACTGTATCTAAACTATTATCTCGTTTAGTTATGGATGGAAAAGACAAAATTAATAAAGTATATGACCCGACTTGTGGAAGCGGTTCGTTACTTTTGCAAATGAAAAAACAGTTTGATGAACATATCATTGATGAAGGATTCTATGGGCAAGAAATCAATATGACGAATTTCAACTTAGCTCGTATGAATATGTTCTTACATAATGTTAATTACAATCATTTTTCTATCGAGCGAGGGGATACCTTATTACATCCGAGACATGGAGAAGAAAAACCGTTTGATGCTATTGTTTCTAATCCTCCTTACTCTATTAAATGGATTGGGGATGCTGATCCTACTTTAATTAATGATGAACGTTTTGCTCCGGCGGGGAAACTCGCACCAAAATCTTATGCTGATTATGCTTTTATTATGCACTCTTTAAGCTATCTTTCGAGTAAAGGGCGTGCTGCTATTGTTTGTTTCCCTGGAATTTTTTATCGTCGAGGTGCAGAAAAAACAATTCGTAAATATCTAGTAGATAATAACTTTATCGATTGTGTGATTCAACTTCCGGAAAATTTATTTTATGGAACTTCTATTGCTACTTGTGTTTTAGTAATGGCTAAAAATAAAACAGAAAATAAAATTCTATTTATTGATGCAAGTAAAGAATTTAAGAAAGAAACGAATAATAACATCTTAGAAGAAAAGAATATTGAAGCCATACTTCATGCATTTAGAAATAGAAAAGATACAAAATATTTTTCAAGATATGTAGAGTTATCTGAAATAGAAGAAAATGATTACAATCTTTCCGTATCTACCTATATAGAGAAGGAAGATACGAGAGAAAAAATTGATATAAAAGTATTAAATAAACAGATTGAAGAAACTGTAAGTAAAATTGATGAATTAAGAGCTTCTATCAATGAAATTGTAAAGGAGCTTGAAAATGAAGAATAATATTATTTTATATAATACAGAAGATGGAAAAGCTAAAATTGAACTTCATGTAGAAAATGAAACTGTTTGGCTAAACCAACTTGAGATGGCAGAGTTGTTTCAAACGAGCAAACAGAATATCAGTAAACATATTAAAGCTATTCTTGAGGATGGAGAATTGGATGAGGAGTCAACTGTCAACTATAAGTTGACAGTTCAAAATGAAGGTGGGCGAAATATTTCTCGTAATATAGCTTATTATTCTCTGGATATGATTTTGGCAATTGGATATCGAGTTCGTTCTCCTCGTGGTATTCAATTTAGAAATTATGCTTCCACTATATTAAAAGAATACTTAATCAAAGGATTTGCTATAGATGATAATAGACTGAAAAATCTTGGTGTAAGCAGTTATTTTAAAGAACTTTTAGACAGAATTCGAGATATTCGTTCTAGTGAGAAAGTTTTTTATCGTCAAGTCTTAGATTTATTTGCTACTAGCATAGACTATTGTTCTCATAGTGATGATGCAAAATTATTTTTTGCAACGATTCAAAATAAAATGCATTTTGCTATTCATCATCATACAGCCAGTGAACTGATTTACGAACGTGTGGATTCAGCTAAAGAATTTATGGGGCTTACCGTATTTCAAGGAGAATTACCAACTTTAAAAGAGGCTAAAACTGCCAAGAATTATTTGAGTGAAAAGGAATTGAAGAGTTTAAATACCTTAGTTTCGGGGTTTCTTGAGTTTGCAGAAAGACAAGCACAAAAACAAATTGTCATGACGATGAATGATTGGCTGCAATATACAGATAAAGTATTAAGTATTACTGGAGAAGAGTTATTAGTTGGAAATGGAAGTATTTCGAAAGAACAAGCCAATAAAAAAGTGCAGACAGAGTATAGAAGATATCAACACAACACACTGACTCAGGTAGAAAAAGATTACTTAAATGAAATAAAAGCCATTGAGAAAAAGGCAAAAGAAGGTGGCAAGAATGAGTAGCATACTGGAACTATTGAAGAATGAAAAAGTAGAGTGGAAGAAATTAGGAGAAGTATCTGTAATATCAAAAGGTAAGCAATTTAATAAAAGAGATATGTTAGAAAATGGTAAATATCCGGTAATTAATGGTGGGATTTTACCATCTGGATATATTGATTTATGTAATTGTAATAAAGATACAATTACAGTATCTCAAGGCGGAGCATCTGCTGGATTTGTTAATTTTATTAAAGAAAAATTTTGGTTAGGAGCACATGCATTTTCAATAATACCAAATAAAAATATATTAATTGAATGGGATTATCAGTATTATTATTTTAATAAATTTTTGTTTCATATATTAAAAATGAATCAAGTTAATTTGCAGCATTTAAAAGAGGGAGCAGGGATACCAAGTGTTTCTAAAGATAAACTGTCAAATATAGAAATTCCTTTAATATCAAAAGAAACTCAAGAAAAAATTGTAGAAATACTTGACAACTTTACTAATTATGTTACCGAGTTACAGACCGAGTTACAGACCGAGTTACAGTCTAGAACTCACCAGTATTCTTATTACAGAGACTTATTATTAAGTGATGGATATCTCAATAAACTTTCAGAAAAGATAGATGGATTTGACGGAATGAATAATATTTCTTATGAAAAATTAATTAAATTGTGTGTAAGACAAAAAGGAATTCCCATTACTGCCAATAGAATGAAAGAAATTAATCAAGTTGGAGCACCAATAAGAATATTTGCAGGAGGTAACACTGTTGCTGATGTGAGACTAGAGGAAGTTAATGAGGAAGATATAATTAATAAACCAAGCATAATAGTTAAATCAAGAGGTAATATTGACTTTGAATATTATGATAAGCCTTTTACTCATAAAAATGAGATGTGGTCTTATTCTACATTGGATAGTAATATATTAAATATTAAATTCTTATATTATTTTTTGAAAAATAATATTAAATACTTTAGAGATAGCTCAACAGTAGGAAAGCTGCCTCAAATATCAATTGGAATAACAGATAATTATAAAATTCCAATTCCAAATATTTGGATACAAAATAAAGTAGTTAAAATTCTGGATAAATTCCAGAGTCTTTTGGCAGATACCCAGGGGTTGTTACCTCAAGAAATAGAGCAGAGACAGAAACAGTATGAGTATTATCGTGAAAAGCTATTGACATTTGCTTTTGAATGTGATAGCAAGCAAGCAAGCAAGCAAGCAAGCAAGCAAGCAAGCAAGCAAGCAAGCAAGCAAGCAAGATAATCTCTCATAGTTATTTTAAACTTCTCAAAAAAGCAGCAAATATTGTTGGGATTAATTTATTTGAAGTGGAATGGAAGAAATTGTGGGAAGTCACAATGTGGGATAAAAAATTTAATGGAGTTGAGAAATTCAAGCAAAATAAAACTATTAAATATCACTATTATTTATCTAATGAGTTAAAAGAATTGTCTTCCGAAAAAGGAACAATTAAGGTTTTAACAACTAATAAAACTGAACTTTATGCTATTGAAGAAAGAGTAAAGAATAATATTAGTGAAGGAGAGATTGTTTGTATTCCATGGGGTGGAAATCCAATCATTCAATACTACAATGGTAAATTTATTACTGGTGATAATAGAATAGCAACTTCTTTAGATACTGAGACATTAAATAATAAGTTTTTATATCATAGTTTATTAAACAAAATAGATTTGATAGCCAGCTTTTATAGAGGTTCTGGGATTAAACATCCACATATGTATAAGATTTTGGAGCTTGAAATTCCAATCCCATCAATAAAAGTACAAAATTATGTAGTAAAAATTCTTGATCAGTTTGAAACACTGGTTAAGGATATCAAGCAAGGTTTGCCGAAAGAAATCGAGTTACGGCAAAAGCAATACGAATATTATAGAGATAGGTTATTGAGTTTTAAGACATAATTTAGGGTAAGGTGGAAATATGGAGGAGTATAACTCGTTAAAAAAGATTGCTCAAAAAATTAGAGGTTCCAATAAGAAAGTTACTTTGCTATATGCTTTTAATGCAACAGGAAAAACAAGATTATCTATGGAATTTAAAAATCTTGTTAATGAATATAAAGAAGACGAAATTATTAAGCATGTAATTTATTACAATGCATTTACAGAAGATTTATTCTATTGGGATAATGATTTAGAAAATGATAGTGATAGAAAGCTTAAGATTAATAAAAATTCAAGCTTTATTAGGATGATTGAGGAGCAAGGCAAAGAGAAGCAAATAGCCCAAAAGTTCCAAGAATTTACTTCGTCCAAGATTGAACCACACATCAATACGAGTACCGGAGAAATTACTTTTAGCTTACCGACCGGAGATAAGGAAGCAGTTGATAATATAAAGATTTCAAAAGGGGAAGAAAGCATTTTTATTTGGGCTGTATTTTTTGTCTTAATGGAAACTATTATAGCTGAACTGAATATTGATGAAATTAGTGATAGAAGTACAGACGAATTTAATGCTATTCAATATATTTTTATAGATGATCCTATTTCCTCTTTGGATGATAACCATGCTATTGATATAGCGTTAGCATTAAAGGAAACAATGAATTCTTCGGAGAATGAAAATTTGCATTTTATTGTGTCTACACATCATGCTTTATTTTATAATGTTTTGCATACTGAACTTAAAAAGGCACAAAAATTGTGGTTGAGTAGAGATGGTAATAAGTATATTTTGGATAAATTGGATGAAAATAAAACACCGTTTGGATATCATTTGTTACTTAAAAAAGAAATAAAAAAAGCAATAGCTAACAATATGATAAAACGATATCATTTTAATTTGATGCGTAATTTATTAGAAAAAACAGCACATTTTTTAGGTTATGATAGTTGGAAAGATTTAATAAATGAAGATGACAAAGATGCTTATGTTAAGCGAATAAATTTATATAGTCATAGCAATCATTCTGTTTTAGAAGCAAAAATATTGGAACCTCATGAAAAACAATTCCTAAAAAGAATATTTGAAAAATTTCTTAAAGAATATAAATGGAAGGAGTAAGTCTATGTCAGAAGTAAGACAAGAATATAAAACTATTGCAGAAATGACTAATGGAATTATTTTGGCAAACTTCAAAAAATCCAATTATGTAGGAGAAACTTCTTATCAAACTGAAGCACAATTGGAAGCAAATATGATAGAAAATCTAGTTTCTCAGGGATATGAGCGTCTAGTTATTAATTCACAAGAAGAATTATATGCCAATTTGAAAGTACAGATTGAGCGATTAAATGGTGTTGAATTTACTTCGGCAGAATGGGGACGTTTTCTTCAGGAATATTTAGATGCGCCTAATGACGGGATGATAGAAAAAACTCGTAAAGTACAGGAAAATCATATTTATGATTTTATTTTTGATGATGGGCATTTAAAAAATATTAAAATCATAGATAAAAAGAATATCCATAATAATTTTTTGCAGGTTACGAACCAGGTTCAACAAACGGGAAGTCATCATAATCGTTATGATGTAACGGTTTTAGTGAATGGGTTACCTTTGGTTCATATTGAGTTAAAGAAACGTGGCGTAAATCTGCATGAAGCGTTTAATCAGATTCATAGATATAGTAAAGAGAGTTTTAATATAGAAAATTCTTTATATAAGTATGTACAAATTTTTGTTATTTCTAATGGTACATATACACGGTATTTTGCTAATACAACAGCACAAAATAAAAATAATTATGAATTTACTTGTGAATGGGCAGATGCTAGAAATCAGGTTATTCGAGATTTGGAAGACTTTACAAGAACATTTTTCGAGAAACGTGTATTGCTTGAGGTATTAACCAAGTATTGTATTTTTGATTGCAATAATACATTACTTGTTATGAGACCTTATCAAATTGCAGCAACAGAACGTATTTTATGGAAAATAAAGTCCAGTTATGAAAATAAAAGAGCAGGAACTACGGGGGCAGGGGGATTTATTTGGCATACGACCGGTTCAGGGAAAACATTAACTTCTTTTAAGACCGCAAGACTTGCAACCGCATTAGATTTTATTGATAAAGTGTTTTTTGTTGTAGATAGGAAAGATTTAGACTATCAAACAATGAAAGAATATCAAAAGTTTCAAGAAAATAGTGTCAATGGAAGTAAAGATACCAAAGAATTGAAAAGAAGTATTGAAAAGGATGATGATAGAATTATCGTTACTACCATTCAAAAATTAAATGAATTTGTAAAGAAAAATCCTGTTCATGAAATTTATGATAAGCATTGTGTTCTTATATTTGATGAATGTCATCGTTCTCAGTTTGGAGATGCACAGAAGAATATTAGAAAAGCATTCAATAAATATTATCAATTTGGGTTTACGGGGACTCCGATTTTTCCGGAGAATTCAATTGGTGGGGATACGACAGCAGGTATATTCGGAGCGCAGTTACATAGTTATGTTATTACAGATGCTATACGAGATGGTAAGGTTTTGAAATTTAAGGTGGATTATAACAACATTACACCATTTTCCAAGTCTGCAGAAAAAGAAAAGGATGACAAAAAATTAGCAAAGCTTGAGAAAAAACTATTGCTTCATCCGGAACGCATTGCTGAAATTACAAAGCATATATTAACTATTTTTAACACTAAAACACATAGAAATGAATTTTATAATGTAAAAGAACGTAGATTGAACGGGTTTAATGCTATGTTTGCTGTTCAGAGTGTAGAAGCGGCTAAATCGTATTATGAAGAGTTCGAAAAACAGCAAGCAGAATTACCAAAGGAAAAGAGATTAAAAGTTACGACTATTTATAGTTTTGCGCCGAATGAAGAACAAACCGCTATTGGTGAAATATCAGAAGAAAATTTTGATGTAAGTGCTATGAATTCTTCTGCAAAAGAATTTTTAGATAAGGTGATTTCCAACTATAATCAGTCTTTCCAAACAAATTATTCAACACAAGGGAATGAATTTCAAAATTACTATAAAGATTTATCACAAAGAGTAAAAAATAAAGAAGTTGATTTACTGATTGTGGTAGGTATGTTCTTAACCGGATTTGATGCACCTACTTTGAATACCTTATTTGTAGATAAAAATCTTAGATATCATGGATTGATTCAAGCATTTTCAAGAACTAATCGTATTTTGAATAAGGTAAAGGCATTTGGGAATATTGTTTGTTTCAGAGATTTACAACAAGCAACAGAAGACGCTATTAAAACTTTTGGTGATGAAAACAGTGTAAATGTTATTTTAGAAAAGAGTTATTCTGAATACATCGAAGGTTTTAAAGATGAAGAAACAGGTAGGTTTGTTAAAGGGTATAAAGATTTGTGTAATGAAATTATTTGTAAATTCCCGGATCCGACAAGTATTATTCTTGATTCAGAGAAAAAAGAATTTGCAGAGCTTTTTGGTGAATTGTTAAAAGCGGAAAATGTTCTTAAAAACTTTGATGAATTTGAAAGCTTTGAGACAATTATATCTGAAAGACAAATGCAAGATATGAAGAGCGTATACGTAGATATTAGAGAAAGAGTTTTATTATCACAGTGCCAATCAGTATCGGATGAGGAACAGGTGGATTTTTCTGATATTGAATTTCAAATTGATTTGTTAAAAACAGACGAAATCAACTTAGATTATATTTTGGCTTTAATTTTAGACAAATCGAAAGAACATAATGATATAGAAAGTTTAAAAGCTGAAGTTCGTAGAGTTATTAGATCCAGTTTAGGAACTAGGGCTAAAGAAGAGTTGGTTATCGATTTTATAAACCAAACGAATCTTTCAGAATTAAAGAATACCGATGATATTCTGGAATCTTTCTACAGCTTTGCAAAGAAAGAAAAAGAGAATACGGTTAATAAATTGGTAGAGGATGAAAGATTAAAAGAAATTTCTAAGCGCTTTATTAATAGAGCTATTAATAAAGGGTATGTAGAGTATGCCGGTGATGAATTGGACCAAATCATTCCACCAACCTCCCGTAGACAAGGCGCAAGAGAGAAAAAGAAAGAATCGGTGTTAGAAAAGATAAAGAGAATCGTAGAGGTATTTATAGGAATTTAAACTAATATACACAAAAAAGGACTGCTAAAAGCAGTCCTTTTTAATATTTAAAATAAACAGATTATGAACAAAATGGAGTATAATATTAGTGTTAATATTTAAAATATAAATAGGAATTATTTTTATTGGTTTATGGGGGAGTGTATGGAGGAGAATTGGGAATCTTTTATAGAGAGTATCTTGCTTGCGGGGGAGCGGATAAGGAGTTTTTCTATTGCTAAAAAGACGGGAACGATATATATTCTTTTTCAACGTGGGGAGTTTGCCTATCTTCCTATTCGTATAGCTGACCATAGAACGATTTTTTTTTGCGAATCGAACCTTTAATATGGGACAAGATATAGAAAAATTGTTATCTGCTATTAGAAGATATTTGGATGAGAGTGATTGGTATATCTTTAAATATGAAGACTATTTTACTTTGCGTGCGTTATTTATTTTGAGTAGAAAACGTATTTATACGTATATTGATAATACGATGGAGATTTTTGAACAATCTAAAATGGGACTTGTGTTTTATCAGATTCGACGTTTTTATCGTAAGCAGTGTATTAATCCGGTATCTGAGTCTTTACAAAAATATTTACGAAGATTATTTGCTCCCGGACTTATCAGTGGGAAACAACAGGAGTCCAGTGATTATAGTGTGTATATTACTCGAATGGGTGTTACGTTTTTACATGAGTTCGGTATACGTTTTGATCAAAGATTCAGAAAAGATTTCAGCATGGTGAACATAGAATATATAGAAATTCCTGAAACAGAAGCGTCTATGGAGTGTGCAGAATCATTACAAAATGTGTTTATCTAATTCTTATTTAAGAGTATAATAATATAAGTGATAATTACTTTCATTTAGTTTGTTTATATAGAGGAGGATGTTTATGGCTTGTACTACAATTCTTGTTGGTAAAAAGGCTTCTTATGACGGTTCAACGATGATGGCTCGTAATGAGGATTCTCCATCCGGTGTATTTACTTCGAAAAAGTTTATTGTGGTAAATCCGGAGGAGCAACCTCGTTATTATAAATCTGTAATTTCTAAGGTGGAAATGGATTTGCCTGAAAATCCGATGCGTTATACAGCGATGCCGGATGCTCCTTCTAAGCAGGGGATTTGGGGAGAAGCAGGAATTAATGAAGTGAATGTAGCTATGTCGGCAACTGAAACGATTACTTCGAATCCACGTGTATTGGGAGCAGACCCTTTAGTACCCGGAGGTATTGGGGAAGAAGATTATGTAACGATTGTTCTTCCTTATATTCGTTCTGCTCGTGAGGGTGTAAAACGTTTGGGAATGCTTCATGAACAGTTCGGCACGTATGAGATGAATGGTATCGGATTACAAGATAAAGATGAAATTTGGTGGTTTGAGTCCATTGGCGGACATCACTGGATCGCAAAGCGTGTACCGGATGACAGATATGTAGTAGTACCGAATCAGCTCGGTATCGACTATCTTGATTTGGTAGATGCTTTTGGTGAGCAAGAATCTTGTATGTGCTCAGCAGATTTATTAGAATTTATTACAGAAAATCATCTGGACTTGGTACGTCATGAAGACGGATATTGTTTAAAGAATGAAAGAGCTTTTGATGTAAGAGCCGCTTTTGGCAGTCATGATGATTCGGATCATACCTATAATACTTGTCGTGCCTGGTTCATGGAGCGGTACTTAAATCCGAATACCTATCTGTGGGATGGAGAAGATGCCGATTTTACTCCTGAATCCGATGATTTGCCGTGGAGCATGGTTCCTGAAAAGTTGATTACGGTTGAAGATGTGAAGTATGTATTATCTGCACATTATCAGGGGACTCCGTATGACCCGTATGCAAAGCATGGCTGCCATACAAAGAAAAATAAATATCGTGTGATTGGAATTAATCGTAATAATTTTGTGGCGTTGACACAGCTTCGTCCGTATATGCCGAAAGAAATTATGGCGGTGCAGTGGATTGCAGAAGGTTGTAATGTGTTTAATGCGTTTGTTCCTTTTTATGCAAATATTACAAAGACTCCGGAATATATTGCGAATACAACAGCAGAAGTTACGACGGAGAATTTCTATTGGGCAAACCGCCTTATCGGCACATTAGCAGATGCTCACTTCCAGACAACTGCTATTTTTATTGAAAGATACCAAAATCAGGTACATAGTAAAGGACATGCACTTTTGAGTAAGTTTGATAAGCAGTTTATGACAGAAAAGCCGAATCAGGTACAACATTTCTTAGAAGGTTGTAATGAAGAAATGGCAAAAATGGCAAAAGAAGAAACGCAGAAAACATTGTCGAGTGTATTGTATACGGCAAGTAACGGAATGAAAAATTCATTTGCAAGAAGTGATGCGTAAGAAATATAAAAAGCAGAGAAAATTTTCTCTGCTTTTTTAATGGAATGAAAATGGGAAATAAAAAAGTCGATATCGTAGAGATATCGGCGATAATATCAGAGCTGGACTGTCAGAGTATCCTCGACCAGCATCCGGTGCTAGGGTTTCAACGCTGGATACTCAGCTCTACTCATCCGGCAATTTTAGTGTATCAAAAGAAAATGGGGGTGTCAAAAAAGTAAGTGATATACCTATTATTTAGTATATACATGTTACAATAGAGAAAATTCTTAAAAGGCGGATGAGTTATGCGTTTAGATAAATTTTTATCGGATATGAATAAGGGAACTCGTAAGGAGTTGAAACGGTTAGTTAGACAGGGGCGAGTAGCCGTGAATGGAGTGACCGCTACCAATTCAGGAATGGCGGTGAACGAAAGCGACTGTATAGAGGTGGATGGCGAGTCAGTTGTGTATGCCAAGTATGAATATTATGTAATGAACAAGCCACAGGGGGTAATTACGGCAACAGAGGATTCCAGGCAGGATACGGTGTTGGATTTAATGGAAGAAAATCGTCGAAAAGATTTGTTTCCTGTGGGGCGTTTAGATAAGGATACGGTAGGGTTACTTCTTATAACGAATGACGGAGATTTGAATCATCGGTTGTTATCTCCCAAAAAGCATGTGGACAAAGAGTATGTTGCAAAGATTAGCGGACGAGTTACGGAAGAGGATGTGAAAATATTTGCTAAGGGGGTTTTTATTGAAGACGGATTTCGTGCGTTACCGGCAGAGTTAAAAATTCTTTCTTATAGAGAAAAAGCAACAGAAGAAGATTTGTTGGATGTAGAGCAGAGTAATGCACCGCAAAAACATCTTTCTCAGGGGATAACTGAAATTTCTATCGTTATTCATGAAGGGAAATATCATCAGGTGAAAAAGATGTTTCATGCGATTGGGAAGGAAGTGTTTTTCTTAAAAAGAATACGAATGGGAACGCTTCTCTTAGATGAGGAATTAGCAGAAGGGACTTATCGTAAGTTAACTGCGGATGAGTTGAGTGGTTTAATGAGAATCACTTGCAAGGAAAAATAGAGAAATATAAGGAAGAAAGAAAAATTAATATAAAATTTACATAAAATAGATTAAAATCTTTGTTTTATGATAAATATTGTAAAATTTACTTAAAAATAGACAAAAATATATAGAGAGTGTTATATAAAATTGTGATATAATACAAATATACATTTTTTATAGAAAAGGATGAGATGAAATGAGTAAGGTAATAGTTATCGGTCACAAGTCTCCGGATACAGATTCTATCGGAGCAGCTATCAGTTATTCCTATTTGCAGCGTCAAATGGGTGTGGAAGCTATAGCAGGTCGTGCCGGTGAATTGAATAAAGAATCTAAATTTGCTTTGGAATATTTTGGCGTAGAAGCACCGGAATTCATTTCTTCGGTAGCACGTAAGAGTGAATCTGATGAAAAGCAGAAGGTGATTCTCGTTGATCATAATGAATCGAAACAATGTGTAGACGGTATTCAGGACGCAGAAGTTATTGAAGTAGTAGATCATCATCGTTTGGGAGATTTTGAAACTTCCAATCCGATTTTTATGCTGTTTTGTCCGGTGGGATGTGTAAATACTATTATTTATAATTTGTATAAAATGCGTGGTATTCAGCCGACCAAGGCGGTAGCAGGTATGATGCTTTCCGCTATTATTTCTGATACCGTACTATTCCGTTCTCCGACTACTACGGATAAAGATCGTGAAGCCGTTAAGGAATTAGCGGAACTTGCGGGTGTAGATTATGAACAGTATGGTATGGAAATGCTCAAGGCTGGTGCGGATATTTCTGACTATTCTGCCGAGCAGTTGGCAAGTAATGACCGCAAGGAATTTGAATCTGCCGGAAATACTTTTACGGTAGGGCAGATTTCCGTGATGGATGTAGCACCTATCAATGCAAAGAAAGATGCTATTATGGCAGTTCTTGAAAAGAACAAGGCAGAAAAAGGATATGTTGCCTCTTATTTGATGGTTACTGATATTCTGGCAGAAGATACATTCTTGTGGTTTACTGACGGAGCACAGGAAATTGTAGAAGCTGCTTTTGAAAAGAAGGCTGACAATCAGTGTGTATATTTACCTAAGGTCATGTCTCGTAAGAAGCAGGTATCTCCACCATTGATTAATGCATACGCAAAGTAATTTAATTATAGATGAAAAGAACCCGTACATGGCATGTTCGTGTACGGGTCTTCTTATGAGTATCTGACCGTGATAGAATCAGTATATGATACATGGCAGATAGGAGGATGGGATATGGCAGACTTTTTAAATGGTCTTAATAAAGAGCAACGTGCGGCTGTAGAACAAATAGAAGGTCCACTTTTGATTATGGCAGGTGCCGGTTCGGGTAAAACAAAAGCATTGACTTGTCGTATTGCTTATATGCTTAAACAGGGGATTAATCCACGTAAAATTTTAGCAATTACCTTTACTAATAAAGCGGCACAAGAAATGCGTGAGCGTGTGCATTCATTAGTGGGGGCGGAAGCAGAACACATTTGGATGTATACATTCCATTCTTTTGGTGCGAGATTTTTAAGAAGTGAAATAGAGAAGTATCCGCCGTATAATAGCCAGTTTACTATTTATGATTCGGACGATTCGAAACAACTGATAAAAAATATTTTGAAGGAAATGAATTTGGATGATAAGCAGTTTCAGCCAAGTTCTATACAAAGTCATATTTCCGGGGCAAAGAATCGATTGTTGACAGCTAAAGCTTTTCGTGCATCGATTGGCGATAATTTTTTTGCACAGCGTATAGCGGATATTTATGATCGTTATGATGCAGAAATGAAACAAAATAATGCATTAGATTTTGACGATTTATTATTGGTTACCACTTCTTTGTTGCAGAAAAAAGAAATCAGAACCAAGTGGCAAGATCGTTTTCATTATATTTTAATTGATGAATATCAGGATACCAATCATGCACAATATCTAATGGCAAAATATATTGCAGGCGACCGTCAGAATATTTGCGTCGTAGGGGATGCTGATCAGAGTATTTATTCTTGGCGTGGTGCAGATATTCGTAATATTATCGATTTTAAAAAAGATTATGCTGATGCAAAAATTATTAAGTTGGAACAAAATTATCGCTCTACGGATACGATACTCAAGGCAGCCAATGCTGTTATTAAAAACAATACAGACCGTCCACCTAAAAAGTTATGGACCGAAAATGAAAAAGGGGCATTGATTCAACGTTTTGAAGCGATGGATGAGCATGAAGAAGCTGATTTTATCGTTTCTTCTATGAAGAAAGAACATGATACGAATCATATTCCGTATGGGGATATGGCGATTTTGTATCGTATGAATGCACAGTCTCGAATCTTAGAAGAATCTTTAGTTCGTAAAGGCATTGCTTATGCCATGGTAGGCGGGGTACGATTCTATGATCGTGCAGAAATTAAAGATATCATGGCTTATTTAAAAGTTCTTGGAAATAGTAGAGATACGGTCAGCTTACAGCGTATTATCAATGTTCCGAAGCGTGGTATCGGAAACACGACGGTAGAGAAATTGATGGCATTTGCGGAAGAACAGGGAATTTCTTTGTTTGAAGCCATTATGGCAGTCGAAGAGTCGTCTTTAACGAAGGGGACGAAAGATAAGGTGCAAAAGTTCAGCGCTTTAATTTTCTCTCTCATTAATGCAGCGGCTGAAGGTGATGTATTTCACTTGATTGAAACGGTTATGGCGGAAACCGGATATTTACATATGTTACGTGAACAACAGGATCCGCAAGCGCAGAGTCGGGAAGAAAACTTGGGAGAACTTTTATCGGTAGCTAAAGATTTTACGAGAAATAATCCGGATGGAGACTTAATTGCATTCTTAGAACAGGTTGCCTTGGTTAATGATGTAGATAATTATGAAGGGGAAAATGAAAAAGTAACTTTGATGACTTTACATAGTGCAAAGGGCTTGGAATTTCCTATCGTATACATGGCAGGATTGGATGAAGGAGTTTTCCCGGGAGCTCGTTCTTTAATGGATGAGTCTGCCGTGGAAGAAGAACGAAGACTTTGTTATGTAGGGATTACACGTGCAAGAAAGAAACTATATATTACGAATACACGTATGAGAACGATGTATGGACAATTAAAGCCATATACGCCCAGTCGCTTTTTGGATGAAATTCCATTTTCTTTGGTAGAAGAAATTAAGGTGGAAGAGGAACAGCGGCGGAAAACGAAAGTTATGCATCGATATAATCGTTTTGCAAGTGAAAAAGCACTTTCAACAGCAGCTTATTCCGGTGTTCCGAAGAGCAAGAGCAAAACGGCTCGTTATGACTGGAAAGAGGGCGACAAAGTTGTTCATAAATTATGGGGACATGGTGTGGTAGTAGCGATTTCCGGTGAAGGTAAGAGTATGACCTTGAAATTGCAATTTCCCGGACAGCAGGTTCGCCAAGTTATGGTTGCTTTTGCTCCGATTGAAAAAGAAGAATAAAATAAAAAACTATCTTTCTGGGACAGAATCTGTTTCATGGAAAGGTAGTTTTTGTTTTGTTAACAAGTGGTATCGTGATAAAATAAAAGGGTGTTAAAACCTGATCTGTAGGAGGCATTATGGCATCAGAAACTGTTGTACGTAAGATAGAGAAATTACGTAAAGAAATACATTATCATAGTTATCTTTATTATGTAAAAGACCAACCAGAAATAACGGATTATGAATTTGATAAGTTATATCGGGAATTGGTTGATTTGGAAAAAGAATACCCGGAACTGATTACTTCGGATTCTCCGACACAACGAGTGGGCGGTAAGGCGACGGATGATTTTGATAAGGTCAAGTTTAAGAAGCCTATGCTTTCACTTAGCAATGCTTTCAATGCGGAAGAATTGCATGATTTTCATCGACGTGTGACGGGTGGTTTGGGCGATGCAAAGGTGGAGTACATCACAGAACTTAAAATTGACGGATTGTCTATGAATTTAGTTTATGAAAATGGGCGATTTGTACAAGGATTGACTCGTGGTGATGGGAAAGTTGGAGAAGATGTAACCGCTAATGTTAAGACGATAAAAACGATTCCTTTATTCATTGAAAATGCACCAAAGTATATGGAAGTACGTGGTGAAGTCTATATGCCGAGGCAGAGTTTTATTCGTCTTAATAAAGCAAGAGATGAATCGGGGGATATGCCTTTTGCAAACTGTAGAAATGCGGCGGCAGGGTCTTTACGTCAATTGGATCCGCAGGTGACCGCCGGAAGAAACTTGGACTTTTTTGCCTATGGTTTGGGAAGTATAGAAGGTATGGAAATTACTTCACAAGCACAGCTATTGGCACAATTAGAGCGATTCCATTTTCATGTAAATCCGCATTATAAGAAATGGAATTCTATAGAAGAAGTAATTCAAGAGGTCAATCAATGGCAGGATAGCCGTCGTACTTTGGAATATGATACAGATGGACTGGTTATCAAAGTCAGTGATTTTGCACAGCAGGAACGATTAGGTGCTACGGGAAAAGATCCGAAATGGGCGATTGCCTATAAGTATCCACCGGAAGAAGCGGTAACAAAAGTGGAACGTATTGTGGTTACGATGGGGCGTACGGGCGTATTGACACCTTCTGCTGATTTGGTACCGGTACGTTTGGCAGGAACGGTTGTGAAACGTGCTACATTGCATAATATGGACTTTATTCGGGAAAAAGATATTCGTATAGGGGATACCGTTCGTATATATAAAGCAGGGGAAATTATTCCGGAAGTGGCGGCGGTAGAAAAAGATAAGCGCAATGGTAGTGAAACACCTTTTGAAATGCCTACGCAGTGTCCGATTTGTAACTCTACCGTGGCACGTATAGAAGGGGAAGCTGCTTATCGTTGTGTGAATCCGACTTGTGGCGGTGTAGTGAGAGAAAAACTGATTCATTATGCTTCTCGAAATGCGATGAATATTGAAGGAATGGGACCTTCTGTTATAGACAGTTTACTGGCCTATGAATTAGTTAAAGACCCTGCCGATTTGTATACATTAAAGGCGGAAGATATAGCACAAATCGAACGTATGGGGGAAAAGAGTTCTAATAACTTAGTGGCATCGATTGCAAGTAGTAAAACAAGAGGGTTGGCTAAATTATTGTTTGGATTAGGGATTCGTTATTTAGGGGAAAAAGGAGCGGAACTTTTAGCGGCTACTTATCAGAATATAGAATCTATTATGCAGGCAGAACAAGATTCTTTACTACAGGTAGAAGGTATTGGGCAAGTGATTGCTGAAAGTGTGCATCAATATTTTCACGATGAAAAAAATATCGATTTAATAAATCGCTTACAGCGTGCCGGTGTAGTAACGGAAGAAGTAAAAGAAATACAACTTGGCGGAGCTTTTAACGGAGAAATGGTCGTACTCACGGGGAAACTTTCGTCTATCGGACGTAAAGCGGCCGGAGAACGTATTAAGCAATTAGGTGGACAGGTACAAAGTGCTGTAACCAACAGCACTACTTTAGTGGTAGCCGGTCAGGATGCCGGAAGTAAATTAACAAAAGCAAGAGAAAAAGGAATAATGATTATTGATGAATCTACATTTATGGTTCGTGCGGGGCTTATAGATGCACGAAACACATCTGTGGAATAATTTTTCTGATATTTTATTAGAGATAAAGTAGGTTTTATTCTTACAAATGTACCTTATTTTTAGTAAGGTAGATACAATAAAATTATGATATACTAAAAGGGTAAATGTCTTGAAAAGGAAGTGGAAATAGTGAAAATTACAACTGAAGAAGTAAAAAAGATAGCTCTTCTTTCTCGTTTGTCTTTTAGTGAAGATGAGTTGGAAAATTTGAAGGACTCCATGAGTGGAATTCTTACTTATATGGAAGAATTAAAACAGTATGACACGGAAGGTGTAGCACCTATGGCGCATGCGGTAGAACAGTTTAACGTAATGCGTGAAGATATTCCGGATACATCATTTACTCATGAAGAAGCGTTGATGAATGCACCGGAACAAGAAGACGGCTATTTTAAAGTAAAGAGAATCATATAGGAGGGAAGACTGTGAGTTATACCATTCATGAACTTCATGAAAAGTTGATAAATAAAGAAATTTCTTCCGTGGAATTGACAAAACAGTTTATCGCTCATCGTGATAAAGTGGAAGCGGATGTACATGCTTTCTTGTCTACTACGGATGAAGAAGCATTAAAACAGGCAGCGGCTGTGGATGCAAAGATTGCAGCAGGCGAAGAGATTTCTATGCTTGCCGGTATTCCGGGGGCAATTAAAGATAATATTTGTGTTAAGGGACAAAAGTGTACTGCAGCATCTAAAATGCTTGAAGACTGGGTGTCTCCTTATAATGCAACCGTTATTGAACGCTTGATGGCGGAAGATTATGTATCCATTGGCAAAACTAATATGGATGAATTTGCTATGGGTAGCTCTACTGAAAACTCTTTCTTTGGTCCGTCAAAGAATCCTTGGAATGTAGACTATGTACCCGGCGGTTCTTCCGGCGGTAGTGCAGCAGCTGTAGCGGCAGGGGAAGCGGTATGGACTCTTGGCTCTGATACCGGCGGCTCTATACGTCAGCCGGCTTCTTTCTGCGGATTGGTAGGACTTAAACCGACTTATGGATTAGTATCTCGTTATGGCTTAATTGCATTTGCCTCTTCTTTAGATCAAATCGGACCGATTACTAAGGATGTTACTGATGCAGCTATTGTGTTGAACAGTATTGCAGGTCATGATGAACGAGATTCTACCTCTATTCCACAGGAAAAAGTAGATTATCGTGATGCATTAGTTGACGATGTAAAAGGCATGAAAATCGGTATCCCGAAAGAATTCTTCGGAGAAGGTATTAAAGCGGAAACTCGCGCTGCTATTGATAAAGCTATTGAGTTTTATAAGAAAGCAGGAGCTGAAATTATTCCGGTATCAATTCCTCATGTTAAGAGCGGGGTATCTATTTACTACATTATTGCGCCGGCAGAAGCAAGTTCTAATTTAGCTCGTTATGATGGGGTAAGCTATGGATTCCGTGCTGATGGCGATAACATTGTTGATATGTATATTAATACCCGTAATCAGGGATTCGGTATGGAAGTTAAGCGACGTATTATGCTTGGTAACTATGTACTTTCTGCCGGCTACTATGATGCATACTACAAGAAGGCATTGAAAGTTCGTAGATTGCTTAAGGAAGCTTTTGATAAAGCATATGAACAATGTGATGTATTATTAGCTCCATCTGCGTCCGGTACAGCATTCAGGTTTGGTGCATTTACAGATCCGTTAGCACTTTATATGGAAGATATTTGTACTGTTCCTGTGAATTTAGCCGGTTTGCCATCTATCAGCATCCCTGTTGGATTCCACGACGGACTTCCTTTAGGAATGCAGATTATCGGACCGACTTTAGGAGAAAAGAAGATTTTGCGTGCCGCTTATGCATTTGAGCAGAATCATCCTGAATTTACTAAAACAGCGCCGAAAGGAGAAATGTAAGCATGAAATATGAAGCAGTCATCGGTCTTGAAGTGCATACAGAACTTCAAACGGCTACTAAGATTTTTTGTAATAGTAAAACTTCTTTCGGAGCACCTCCGAATACGAATGTTTCTCCCGTATGTTTAGGGCTTCCGGGGGTATTACCTGTTTTAAATAAAAAGGTATTGGAATTTGCAGTTCGTGCCGGTTTGGCATTAAATTGTGAAATTGCAAGATTTAGTAAATTTGATAGAAAAAATTACTATTATCCGGATTTGCCGAAAAATTTCCAGACATCACAGTTTGATCTTCCGATTTGCAAGGAAGGGTATTTGGATGTAGAAGTAGATGGAGAAGTCAGCCGTATTCGTATCACTCGTGCTCATATGGAAGAAGATGCGGGAAAATTGGTTCACCACGGTGATTCTATTACAACGGCGGATTATTCTTTAGTTGACTATAACCGTACGGGTACGCCACTTTTGGAAATTGTATCGGAACCGGATATTCGTTCTGCTAAACAGGCAGTCGCTTATATGGAAAAGATGCGTGCTATTCTTCAGTATTGCGGTATTTCCGATTGCCGTATGGAAGAAGGTTCTTTGCGTTGTGATGCAAATATTTCCGTACGTCCTGTAGGACAAAAGGAATTGGGAACAAAGACGGAAATTAAGAATATCAACTCTTTTAAAGGTGTTGAAAAAGCGATTGAATATGAAGCGATTCGTCAGGCTAAGATTTTAGAAGCCGGCGGTACTATTAAACAGGAAACCCGAACTTGGGATGAAAAAGAAGGCGTAACTAAGAGTATGCGTTCTAAGGAAGAAGCTAACGATTATCGTTACTTCCCGGAACCGGATTTAGTTCCGTTTACTGTATCAGATGAATATATTGAAAAGATTCGTCAGACACTCCCTGAACTTCCGGATGCACGCAAGGCTCGTTATATGGAATCTTTCGGGTTATCTTCTTATGATGCTGATTACTTAACTAATGATAAGGCGAGAGCGGATTACTTTGAAGCAATGGTTAAAGCAGGTGCGGAACCTAAGGAAGCTTGTAACTGGCTTATGGGAGAATTTGCCGGAAAACTTTCTGAAAACGGTATTGAAATTACAGAATCACCTGTTACACCGGAAGGACTGGCAGCATTACTTACTTTGATTTCTAAGGGAACTATTTCCGGCAAGATTGCTAAACAGGTATTCCCGGAAATGTGGGAAACCGGTAAAGCGGCAGAAGAAATTGTTAAAGAAAAAGGATTAATTCAGATTAGCGATACTTCAGAATTAGAAGCCATTGTTATGGAAGTTATTCAAGCAAATCCGAAGTCTGTTGAAGACTTTAAGGCAGGTAATAAGAAGGCTGTCGGCTTCTTTATGGGGCAGATTATGAAAGCTACTAAGGGGAAAGCAAATCCACGTGTAGTAAGTGGTATGGTTATGAAGAAGTTGCAAGAATTATGATAGAAAACGAAAAGAAGACGAACTTTGAGGAAGAACCGAGAGTGATGTCTACTCATGATGTAAAAGATTATGAAGGTATTACTTTAAATGAACAGGGAGAAGAAGATTATCAGGCGGAAGGTACTTGGGAAAATTCTCATGCACAAGTGCGTGTTATTCGAATCAATGATTTACCTCTTTGGAAAAAGGTTTTATATGGAATCGTAGTAATAGGAGTTCTTATTGCTTTAGCGATATTTGCATGGTTTGCTTTTCTTTGGTTTGGTGTCATAGCGGTGGTAGGAAGTATCCTTTACTTTTTACGTCGATTATTATAAAAAAGATGCTCGAAATATTGAGCATCTTTTTTTATTAGAGAATCTATATTATGATGATATTTTTACAAAAATGTGTTTGGATGAATATTAAAAAGGGGCGGAACAAATGTTGCCTCTGATGTTATAATGAATCCAAAGAGGTGTATGCATGAATAATTCCAGAATAAAAAGAAATTATAGAGAGCCACCAGTTCCGTTTACTTTAAAAGCACCATTTAAACCGATGGGAGATCAACCGAAAGCCATTAGTCAATTGGTAAATGGCTTGCAAGATGGGCATTGGGCACAGGTTTTAGTGGGTGCTACTGGTACGGGGAAAACTTTTACAATGGCAAATATTATTGAAAAAGTACAACGACCGACGTTGATTATTTCACCGAATAAAACATTGGCAGCACAAACATCGAGTGAGATTAAAGATTTTTTCCCGAATAATGCAGTCTATTATTTTGTAAGCTATTATGATTATTACCAACCGGAATCGTATCTTCCTACAACGGATACTTATATTGAAAAAGATTCTTCGATGAATGAAGAAATTGACAGGCTTCGTCACTCGGCAACGATGTCTTTGTTCGAACGTCGAGATGTTATCATTGTAGCTTCTGTTTCTTGTATATATGGGTTAGGAGATCCTGAAGATTATAGTGCAATGGGGTTATCTCTTCGTCCGGGAGATATGATTTCTCAAGATGAACTGTTGACTCGTTTGGTGGAAATGCAATATTTACGTAATGATGTCAATTTTACTCGTGATGCTTTTCGTGTTCATGGAGATACGATTGATGTATTTCCTGCTTCATCGAATAATACGGCTGTTCGTATAGAAATGTTTGGTGATGAGATTGATCGATTGACAGAGTTTGATGTTCTTACAGGACAAACCGTTGCAGAACGAAATCATATCGGAATTTTTCCTGCTTCTCACTATGTAACAACAGGTCCTAAGTTAAGACGTGCGGTCAGCAGTATAGAGCAAGAGTTACAAGAACGTTTACAAGTGTTAAAATCGGAAGATAAATTACTGGAGGCACAGCGACTTAAGCAACGAACGGAATATGATTTGGAAATGATGCAGGAAGTAGGATATTGTTCGGGAATAGAAAATTATTCCAGGCACATGTCAGCACGAAATCCCGGAGATCCGCCTTTTACATTATTGGATTATTTTCCGGATGACTTTCTACTTATGATTGATGAATCACATGTTACAGTTCCTCAACTTCGAGCCATGTATAATGGAGATAGAGCTAGAAAAACGACGTTGGTAGATTATGGATTTCGTTTGCCAAGTGCATTAGATAATAGACCTTTAACTTTTGATGAGTTTACAGAAAGAATTAATCAGGTTATTTATGTATCGGCGACACCGAGTGCCTATGAATTGGGGGCACAAACTAACTTGGCGGAACAAATTATTCGTCCGACGGGATTATTGGATCCAAGTATTGAAGTACGTCCGATTGAGGGGCAAATTGATGATTTGTTGGGAGAGATTCATAAACGTGAAGAGGTCGATGAACGTGTGCTTATTACGACACTGACCAAAAAGATGGCGGAGGATTTGACAGATTATTTAAAAGAAGTAGGCGTTAAAGTTCGTTATCTTCACTCCGATATTGCAACGATTGAACGTGCTGAAATTATTCGAGATTTACGTGCTGGAGTTTTTGATGTTTTAGTAGGAATTAACTTATTAAGAGAAGGTTTGGATATGCCGGAAGTATCTTTGATAGCTATTCTGGATGCGGATAAAGAAGGATTTTTACGATCAGAAACATCGATGATTCAGGTCATTGGTCGTGCAGCACGCAATGCTCACGGACATGTCATTATGTATGCAGATCGGATGACTAAGTCGATGAAACATGCTATTGATGAAACCAATCGTCGTAGAAAAATTCAGCAAACATACAACGAAGAACATGGTATTATTCCTAAAACCGTTCAGAAGAAAGTTAAAGATTTGATTGATTTAACAAAGGTAGAAGAAGGAAGTTCTTCTTATGATGTCACACATAATACTAAAGAACTTTCTGATGATGCTTTGTATCAACAGATAATAGATACAGAAAAAGATATGAAACGAGCTGCAGAAGCACTTGAATTTGAAGAAGCAGCTTTGTGGCGTAATCAATTGGCAACTCTTAAACAGCAATGGAATGACCGGTTCGGTTCTCGTTCACATATGGCGATGAAGCAAAAAAAGAGTGGAAAAAATAGAATTAATAGAGAATTAAAAAAGAAAGTATAAGAATGGTATAAGGAAGGGCAAAGGTTTTGCTTTTCCTTTTCTTATCTATTATGGAGGATGTATGGAAAAAGGTATTGTTATACAGGGGGCACGTCAAAATAATCTAAAAAATATTGACTTAACACTTCCTCGTAATAAATTGATTGTATTAAGTGGACTTTCCGGTTCGGGGAAATCATCTTTGGCATTTGATACTATTTATGCAGAAGGACAACGTAAATATGTAGAATCATTATCTGCTTATGCACGCCAATTTTTAGGACAAATGAATAAACCGGATGTAGATAAGATAGAAGGATTATCTCCTGCCATTTCCATTGATCAAAAATCCACGAGTCATAATCCACGTTCTACTGTAGGAACAGTGACCGAAGTACATGATTATCTTCGTATGCTTTTTGCACATGCAAGTCGAGCTTTTTGTCCTAAGTGCGGCAAGCCGATTACCAGACAGACGATTGACCAGATTGTAGATGCAGTAGCCGGACTTGATGAACGAACTAAAATTATGATTTTAGGACCGGTTGCTTTTGAGAAAAAAGGGACACATAAAAAATTATTAGAGCAATTACGCAGAGAAGGGTATGTTCGTGTTCGTGTAGACAAAGAAATTAAACTTCTTTCGGAAGATATTATTTTGGAAAAAAATAAAAAACATACCATCGAAGTAGTGGTTGATCGTATTATTATTAAAGATGGAATTAATAAAAGGCTGACAGACTCTATAGAA
Organism: Dialister pneumosintes; assembly: GCF_001717505.1. Classification (NCBI taxonomy): domain Bacteria; kingdom Bacillati; phylum Bacillota; class Negativicutes; order Veillonellales; family Veillonellaceae; genus Dialister; species Dialister pneumosintes. Next base: position 749,769 of record NZ_CP017037.1, on the reverse strand, counting down.
ACAGCACTTTCTTTAGGGGAGGGAATGTTGTTGGTACATGTTATTGACTCCCATGATTTAATTTTTAGTACACATTTTGCATGTCCGGAATGTGGAATTTCTTTACCTAAGCCGGAACCACGTATTTTTTCGTTTAATAATCCGTTTGGCGCTTGCTCTTCCTGTTCCGGGTTAGGGTCTTCTTTAGAAGTGGATTTTGATAGAGTCGTTCCTGATAAGAATAAGTCTTTTAGACAGGGAGCTATTATTTCTTTTCCTGTAAACCCGGATAGTTGGCTTATGAGGCAACTGGGAGCTTTTTTACATCATTATGGACTTACGATGGATAGTTGTTTTAATGATTTAACGAAGTCGGCACAGCAGGAATTTATGTATGGGGGCGGAGAACTTTTAACTTTTGAATATGAGAATATGCGAGGAGATACCAATACGTATACTCGAGTTTTTGAAGGGCTGGTACCTATGGTTAAGCGTAGGTATGAAGAAGCCTTTACTGATAAGATGAAAGAAGGTTTGGCAGAATATCTTATTGAGAAACCATGCCCTGTATGTCATGGTGCAAGGTTAAAAGAAGAAGTATTGGCTTTTCGTGTAGGGGATAAAAATATTGCAGAGCTCTCCACTATGTCTGTCAGTGAATTATTGGAATTTTTTGAAAAAGTTCAGTTTACTGAAAAAGAAAAAATTATATCGGAACAAATTTTGAAAGAGATAAAAAATCGATTGCTCTTTTTAAAGAATGTAGGGCTCGATTATCTTACTCTGGCTAGAAGTGCAACTACTCTTTCCGGTGGCGAAGCACAACGTATTCGCCTTGCTACACAAATTGGATCGGGATTAGTAGGGGTTCTCTATATACTGGATGAACCGTCTATCGGTTTGCATCAACGTGATAATGATAAACTTATTGCCACTTTACAAGGTATGCGTGATTTGGGTAATACCGTTATTGTCATTGAGCATGATGAAGATACGATTCGTGCTGCCGACTGGGTTATTGATATTGGACCCGGTGCAGGTGAACATGGCGGTGAGATTATGGAGGAAGGGACACCTCAAGAAGTAGAAGAGAGACATAAATCTCTTACCGGACAATATTTAAAAGGAATCAAATATATTCCTTTGCCGGCTAATCGAAGAAGCGGAAATGGTATGTTTTTAAAAGTGTTAGGTGCAACGGAGCATAATCTGAAAAATATTGATGTCACTATTCCTTTAGGAACATTTACTGTAATTACGGGGGAATCAGGTTCAGGTAAAAGTACCTTGATTAATGATATTCTTTATAAAGGACTTGCTCGTATTAAGAGTAAATTGCCTTTAGGAAACGGCGGTTGTCAAGCTATTGAGGGCGATGAATATATAGATAAAATTATCAATATTGACCAGCAGCCTATCGGACGCACTCCACGTTCAAATCCGGCTACTTATGTAGGAGTTTTTAGTGATATACGAGAGTTATTTAGTCAAACTTCCGAAGCCAAGATGCGCGGATATAAACCGGGACGGTTTAGCTTTAATGTGAAAGGTGGACGCTGTGAAGCTTGCCATGGGGATGGCATTATAAAAATTGAAATGCAATTTTTGTCAGATGTATATGTTCCTTGCGAAGTTTGTCATGGTGCCAGGTATAACAGAGAAACGTTAGAGGTCAAGTATAAAGGTAAAAGTATTTACGATATATTAATGATGACTGTCGATGAAGCGATTCCTTTTTTTGAAAATCATCCTAAGATTTTACGTAAATTAAAAACCATGCAAGAAGTAGGTTTAGGATATATTCATTTAGGACAACCGGCAACTACTATGTCAGGTGGGGAAGCACAGCGTGTGAAGTTAGCTACAGAGCTCATGCGTCGTGATACCGGTGATACTTTGTATATATTAGATGAACCGACTACCGGACTTCATTCAGAAGATATTCGTAAGTTATTGCTAGTTTTACAAAAACTGGTAGATGCAGGAAATACGGTTGTGGTTATTGAACATAATCTGGATGTAGTAAAAGTGGCGGACTATATTATAGATTTGGGACCGGAAGGCGGTAATCGCGGAGGTGAAATTGTAGCAAGCGGTTCACCGGAAGAAGTATGTAAAGTAAAAGCATCTTATACAGGACAGTATTTAAAACCGGTGATTGCTCGTACAAAACAGTTTATGGAGAGAGATGGTCATGGAGATGGATGTAAATGACAAAATACGTGCGAAGGTAGAAACGTTACCGACTACTCCCGGCGTATATCGATGGATTGATAAAAACGGTAAAGTCATTTATGTAGGGAAAGCAGTCAATCTGAGAAATCGTGTTCGTTCTTATATAAGAGTCGATAAGAACAGGTCTCCTAAGGTCGCTGCCATGCTTCGTCATGCGGATGATTTGGATATTACGATGACGAAAACCGAAATGGAAGCATTAATTCTTGAATGCAATCTTATAAAAGAATTGCATCCTAAGTACAATATCTCCCTTCGAGATGATAAAACATATCCTTATGTAAAAATAACTCATGAAAAATGGCCTCGTATCTTTGTTACTCGCAATGTACGTAGAAATGATGCGGCTACTTATTATGGTCCTTTTACCGATGTAGGAGGTTTGCGTAAAGCACTTCGTTTCATAGAACGTCGATTTCCTATAAGGACATGTCGCTCTATGAAAGTGGACAGGCCTTGTCTTCAATATCATCTGGGGCTTTGTACAGCTCCTTGTTGTAATAAGGTTTCTCATGAACAATATATGGCAGATGTAGAAGCAATTTGTGATATTTTTGAAGGTAAGAATACTTCTTTAATACAAGATTTAGAAAAAGAAATGTTAGTAGCTTCGGCAGATATGGCTTATGAAAAGGCGGCTTTATTACGTGATCAATTAGTAGCTGTTAAAAGTATTCAGCAAAAACAAAATATTGTTGCTAAAGAAGGCGAATTTGATGTTATTGGATTGGCACGTGATGGTGAACACGCCGGTATTGAGATTTTTTATGTGCGTTATGGGAAAATGATTGGTAAAGAGAATTTTAATATTCCGGAAAGTCAGTCTGAAAGTAATGAAACTATTATTTCTGCTTTTATCAAAGATTTTTATGGCGGAAATTCTTTGCAAATCCCTAAAAGTATATTAGTTCCTTTTTTACCGCTAGATGCGGATTTATTAGAAAACTGGATTTCAGGAAAACGAGGAAGTCAGGTATCCATTGTGGTGCCGGAGCGAGGATTTAAACGACGGATTAAAGATATGGCACAAGAAAATGCAGAAAAGTATATAAAAGATAAGAAATTACAGTGGACTTATCAAGATGCGAGAGAGCAAGGAGCTTTGAAAAAATTACAAAAACTTCTTTCTTTACCAAGATTGCCGGAACGGATGGAGTGTTTTGATATATCACACAATCAAGGAGCAGAGACTACCGGTTCTATGGTTGTATTTGAGCACGGACGTCCTGCTAAAAGAGAATATCGAAAATTTAAGTTGCAAATCACACAAGGAAAACCGGACGATTTTAAGTCGATGGCAGAAGTCATGCAACGTCGCTATGGGAAAGAAAAATCATGGACTATGCCGGATCTTATTGTATTAGATGGTGGATTGGGGCAAATGAATGCTGCATTACCGGTTATTCGTGGTTGTGGGGTGGATGCTCCTGTTATCGGATTGGCAAAACGTATGGAAGAGATTTATATAGAAGAAAGCGATACTCCTATTTTACTTGATGTACATGAACCGGCATTGCAGCTCCTTCAACATATTCGAGATGAGGCACATCGCTTTGTTATTTCTTATCATCGAAATTGGATGCGAAAGAGGAATACCGGTTCTATTTTAGAACATATAGAAGGGATAGGGCCTGTTCGTAGAAAGGCTTTATGGAGAGCTTTTCGTTCTTTGGATGATATGAAAAAAGCAAGCATCGATGAGCTGTTACAAGTACAAGGAATGAATAGAAAAGTAGCAGAAAATATATATAATTTTTTTAGGTTGAGAAAAGATAAAAAGCAGATGATTATATATGAAACAGAACGAAATGATAGGAAGGATGATAAAAAGTCTCATATATGAATCAATATAGTAATATACCCTTGTAATAAGTAAATAAAAAATATATAATAAACACACATATTTACATAGATTATTATGTAATTTAACATTTGAACTTATACGCAAAGGTGGTATAACATGCAAAATACAAAAGATTCTCTATATGTAGGAGAAGAGTATTGGAAGCAGCATATTGATGAGCTAGTGACTAAAAACCAATGGAAGAGATTGTTGACAGCAACTTTTATATTGGAACTTCTTTTAGAGTCAGATAGCTATGGTAATAAATTAGAAAAAGATATTCACGCAAGAACTAAAAAGATTTATAAGCCGAATCCAAATGAGCTATATCCGGTGTTACGTCTTATGGAAGAACGAGGTTTCGTAAAGAGTCAGTGGGACAGCCCGGATAAGAGAAGCAAACGAATTTATCAAATTATGGATACAGGTCGTGAAGCTTATCCGTACATGAAGGATAAAGTATTAGAATGGGTTGAACGTTTTGAAAAATTCATAACTGCAGTACGTGATGCATTCAGTAAATAAACATATTATGTTGACAAAAGAATCGGCACTTCGTATAATATTGAAGTTGAATATTTTCATCATGCAATGAAAACGGTTTGTGAATCGTAAAACGAAAATAGCGGAGTCGTCCGAATGATAAGGGGGTGCCGAAATGCCAAGTCCAAAGAGAAAACATTCCAAGTCTCGCCGTGATAAGAGACGTGCTAATTGGAAATTGACAATTCCAGGATTGGTGGAATGTCCACAGTGTCATACATTAATTAAGCCTCATAGAGTTTGTCCAGAATGCGGTTTCTACAAAGGAAAGTCCGTTGTGGCAGCTAATGCAGCAGAATAATGATGAATGAGAAACACACCTACGTAGGGTGTGTTTTTGCTTTGGTGAAAAAATTTTTATAAAATGGCAACTAAGGGTTATTTTTATAAAATAACTTGAAAAAGAATGAGAAGACAGGTATAATCAATAGAGTTGAACCGTACCTGAGTTATACGATTCTCCAACGTTAACCCAGATATGGCAATTTTATTTATTTAGGAGGAAATTATGTTAACAGTAGAACAGAAAAAAGAAATTATTGCTAAATATGCAGTACATGAAGGGGATACAGGATCTCCCGAAGTACAGATTGCTATGCTTTCTGAAAGAGTAGCACTTCTTACTGAACACTTGAAGTCCCACAAGAAGGATCATCACTCTCGTCGTGGTCTTTTAAAATTGGTTGGTCAACGTAGACGCCTTCTTGAATATCTTCGTAAGAAGGATATTAACCGTTACAGAACTCTTGGTGAAAAGCTCGGACTTCGTATCAAGTAATATCAATAAAGCAGCGGATTTTTTCCGCTGCTTTTTATATGTGTTATAAATAATAAAAAACAGTAGAGAGGAGATAGGGATGAGGGTATTAGGAATTATTGGTGCAGGTCATGTAGGTTCACATATTGCATATGCAGCCGGATTGCTGCATGCAGCAGATGTTATTAAAATATGTGATATTAACGAAGAGGTAGTTCGTAGTCAAGTACAAGATTTAAATGATGCGACAAAATATATGCCGGGGAAAGTGCGTTTTGAACAAGCAACTTATGCGGAATTAGGTGATTGTGGCGTATTAATTAATACGGCAGGAAAAGCAAGTATGAGTGCTGCTAGTAGAGATGATGAACTCATTTTTACTGCACGCTTAATATTATCTTGTATTAAAAAAGTACAGGATAGCGGATTTAAAGGAATTTTTATCAATGTGGCGAATCCTTGCGATGTCATTACACAATTGGTTGTTGAAAATGGTAAGTTGGGTAAAGGCCGAGTATTTGGTACAGGAACAAGTCTTGATTCTGCCAGACTTTCCTCCTATCTTTCTACCGCTACCGGGTTAGAACACAATTCTTTTGATGCTATCGTTATGGGAGAACATGGGGATAGCCAAATGATTCCTTGGTCACACATTCAATTTATGGGACAACCTTTAGATGCTATAGAAAAACAATGGGGAATTTCTCTTAATCGTGAAGATGTGGTAGAACAAGTTATGAATACCGCAAGAAAAATATATAAAGGGAAAGGCTGTACAGAATATGGAATAGGCGCAGTTACCGCTTCCATTGCAAAATCCATATTTGCGGATGAAAAGAAAATTTTTGTGTTGAGTGTTCCATTGCATGGTGAATATGGAGAAAGTGATGTTTGTGCAGGAGTTCCTGTTGTTATTGGAAAAGATGGAATTGAAAAGGTTATTGAACTTCAACTTACGGAAGAAGAACAAAAACTTTTTGCATCCAGTTGTAAAAAAATTAAAGATGGAATTACAATAGCTCATCAACTTATGAAAGCGTAAGTTTTATATCGATATCTGTAAAAAACAAATCAAATATTATATAATAAGGAAATACAATAATAGTTGATGATTATAGGAGGAACAGGGAATGTTCAGAAGTTTTGAAATGGAGCTTGCCGGCCGTAAGTTAATTGTAGAAACCGGTAAAATGGCAAAGCAAGCAAGTGGTTCTGTATTAATAAAATATGGAGACACTGCTGTATTAGTAGCATCTACCATGAGTAAAGAAGCAAGGGAAGGAACTGATTTTTTCCCTTTAACGGTTGATTATGAAGAAAAAATGTATGCGGTAGGGAAAATGCCGGGCGGATTTTTACGTAGAGAAGGGCGTCCGGGGAATTCTGCTATTTTGAATGCAAGACTTATTGATCGTCCTATTCGTCCTTTATTTGATAAAAGATGTCGTCATGATGTACATGTAGTTTCTACTGTATTATCTGTAGATTATGATAATGCTCCTGAATTGTGCGGTATGTTAGGTGCATCTATTTCTCTTGCAATTTCTGATACTCCATGGGAAGGGCCTATTGCAGGTGTGCGTGTCGGTTGTATAAATGGTCAATATGTCATTAATCCGACACAAGAACAGTTGACACATTCTACCTTAAATGTAACCGTTGCCGGTTCTGAAAATGCGATTCTTATGGTAGAAGGCGGAGCGGAAGAAGTACCGGAAGATAAGATTCTGGATGCTATTATGTTTGGTCATGAAACTATTAAAAAATTAATTGCTTTCCAGAAAACGATTATTGCAGAAGTAGGGAAGCCTAAGTTGATTATGGAATTCCCTGAAATACCGAAAGACATTGAAACTGCTATTCGTAATTATGCGGAAGTACGTTTAAAAGAGGCTATATTCAATCCGGATAAACTTACTCGTGAAGCACATATGGCTGAAGTAAAGAAAGCAGCAGAAGAACATTTCAAGGAAATTTACCCGGAAAATGAAAAAGATGTTATTACTTGTTTAGATCAGTTAACGAAGGAAATTGTTCGCCATATGATTTCCGTGGATAAGATTCGTCCGGATGGACGAGCATTGGATGAAATTCGTCCAATTACTTGTGAAGTAGGTCTTTTATCACGTACACACGGTTCTGCTCTATTCACACGTGGACAGACACAGGCGTTGACGATTACTACTTTAGCTCCTATGTCTGAAACTCAAATTATTGATGATTTAACTTTAGTTGAAGAAAAAAGATACATACATCAATACAATTTCCCCGGATATAGTGTAGGGGAAGCTAGAGGATCCAGAGGACCGGGGCGTAGAGAGATTGGACATGGTGCTTTAGCAGAAAGAGCTCTTATACCGGTAATTCCTTCTGTAGAAGAATTCCCTTATGCTATTCGTGTTGTTTCTGAGATTTTGGAATCTAACGGGTCTTCTTCACAGGCATCTGTATGTGGAAGTACGTTATCTTTGATGAATGCAGGCGTTCCCATTAAAGCACCGGTAGCAGGTATTGCTATGGGCTTGGTTAAAGATGGGGAGCATTTTACCATTTTAACCGATATTCAGGGAATGGAAGATGCTCTTGGAGATATGGATTTCAAAGTGGCAGGTACAGCAACCGGTGTTACTGCTATTCAGATGGATATTAAAATTCATGGACTTTCCAGAGAAATTCTTATATCTGCTTTAGAACAAGCGAAAAAAGGACGTATGTTTATTCTTGGGAAGATGGCAGAATGTATTACTACACCTTCTGCACATTTATCTGATTATGCACCGAAGATTATTACCTTATCTATTCCGGTAGATAAGATTCGTGATGTTATAGGTACCGGAGGCAAGGTTATCAATAAGATTATTGCGGATACCGGTGTTACTATTGATATTGAAGAAGACGGTCGTGTATATATCGCATCAACGGACGAAGCGGCGGCTAATAAGGCGAAGAAAATTGTAGAAGACCTTACTCGTGAGGTTGCCGTTGGAGAAACTTATCTTGGTAAGGTAACACGCTTGATGAAGTTTGGGGCATTTGTTGAAATTCTTCCTGGTAAAGAAGGTCTTGTTCATGTATCGCAACTTGCTATGCAACGTGTAGAAAAGCCGGAAGATGTGGTTCATGAAGGCGATGAAATTATGGTTAAGGTTGTAGAAATTGATGATAAAGGACGTATTAATCTTTCTAGAAAAGTATTGCTTGTGGAGAAGAATAAAAAATGAGTAAGCAACGTGGGTTTGAAATAATATCCTCTTTTGAAGATAAGAATGTTTGTTTACCGGAACGTAAAACTGCTAAAAGTGCAGGTTATGATATTGAAAGTGCTGTCGATATAGAAGTACCGGCTAAGCAGGTAACTATTGTACCTACCGGGCTTAAAGCGTATATGAACAGTGATGAATATCTGGCTATTCATATTCGTTCCAGTATGGGGATTAAACATGGAATAATGCTTGCTAATAGTACCGGTATTATTGATTCTGATTACTATAATAATCCTGATAATGAAGGACATATCATGGTAGCACTATATAACTCCACTGATAAGGCTTTTAAAATACATGTCGGGGATCGTATTGCACAAGGAATTTTTGTAAAATATCTAAAAGCAGATGATGATAGTGCAACCGGAGTACGTGAGGGCGGAATCGGTAGCACAGGAGTTTAATATGAGCATTGAGAAGGAAAAACGAATTCATCGAAAAAGCGTGTTTAACGGGCATCTTGTTCAAGTTTATTTGGATGAGGTTCAGCTTGCAGGAAAGTTGGCACAAAGAGAAGTGGTTCTTCATCAAGATGCATGTGCAATTATCCCTGTTACTGCTGATAGGCAAGTATTGTTTGTAGAACAATATCGGTATGCTATTGAACAAGTATTATTAGAATTGCCTGCCGGAAAAGTTGATTTCGGTGAAGAGGCGGATGCTTGTGCAAAAAGAGAGTTAGAAGAAGAAACCGGTTATATTGGAGATTTAATTCCTATAGGAGCTGTCTATACTTCACCGGGATTCTGTAATGAGTTAATTCATTTGTATATAGCTAAAAATCTTGTGAAAACAAAACAGCATTTGGATGAAGGCGAATTTCTCAATGTAGTTTCCATTCCTTTAGAAGAGATATGGAAATTGATTAAACAAGGACAAATTACAGATGCTAAAACCTTAGCTGCTTTTACCTTAGCCAAGGAGCATTTATGAAATTTATAAAGTACGTAAAGTTACTCTTTACGTACTTTTATTATGGTAAGTTTTAGGAGAAGAAGATTTTATTTAGGGAGGAATACTCGTCTATATGAGGGATACTAAATCATTCTATGTTATAATTTTAATGAAATAATGTATTTTAATAGGAGTGTAAAGGAGTGGTTACAATGAAAGATTGTTTATTTTGCAAAATTATAGCAGGAGAAATTCCAAGTACAAAAGTATATGAAGATGAACATTGGTTTGCTTTCCGTGATATTTCGCCTTGTGCACCGATACATGTTTTATTAATTCCTAAAATACATGTAAAAAATATATTAGATTTTACAGAAGAAACCTCTACATATTTTTCAAACTTTTTCTTGATTGTAAAAAAGATTGCTGAACAAGAAGGATTAGAAGAGTCCGGATTTCGTTTAGTTATGAACACAGGAGAACAATCCGGTCAAACCGTATTCCATTTCCATGCGCATATTATTGGCGGGAAAGAAATGGGATGCCCTCCATTCCCTGTTCAAGAATAATAAATTTCTAAAAATTCTTACCATTCAGCCCTATTTTGTTGTTTTGATTATAAATTCATTAATTGACACAAAAGAGACAATAATTTATAATCAAAGAGTGTGCATTAGCACCCCATCGTCTTATTGGAGGGAGGGATAAAATGTCTGAAGTTAAAGTCAGAAAGGGCGAAACTCTTGACAGCGCTCTTCGCAGATTTAAACGTTCCTGCCAAAAGGCCGGGGTTCTTTCTGAAGTAAGAAAGCGTGAACATTACGAAAAACCTAGCGTAAGACGTAAGCTCAAGTCTGAAGCTGCAAGAAAACGTAAATTCAAGTAATCAGTAATCGGGTGATTAGATTGTCAATTAAGGAACAACTTCTAGCAGATATGAAATCTGCTATGAAAGCAAAGGCAGAAGGAAAGCTGGCTCTGACTGTAATCCGTATGGCACGGGCGCATATCAGACAAGCGGAAATTGATAATGGTCATGTGGAATTAACCGATGACCAAGTGATTGCAGTTCTGCGCAAAGAAGTAAAGCAGCGTAAGGAAACTCTCGCTGAACTTGCTGATTCAAGCAGAGATGATCTGATTGAACAAACCAATGCTGAGATCGCTGTATTACAGAAATACCTCCCGGCTGAACTCTCAGAAGAAGAGATCAGGAAGGTTGTGCAGGAAATTGTGGATGCCATGGATCCGGAACAGAGAAATATGGGTTCAATGATGAAGGCTGCTATGGCTCAGCTTAAGGGAAAAGCAGATGGTAAAGTAATTAGTGCGATAGTACGAGAATTACTTGCTTAGAACTGATTTTTCAAAGAGCTTGACAAAGATACTAATTTAGAGTATTCTTGTCACATAAGTTAATAATTCTGTCAAAGATGGCTCATTCCAACTAGGGATGAGCCATCTTTATTTTTAGGGAATATCCCGTTGATTGTATAGGAGGAAATTATGTCTGACGAGTTACTTTATTACATCCCTGCAGGACAATATGGAAAAGAGGGCGTGTTGTCTCTTTTGGCACAACATCCTGAAATTAAATTTGTATCGTTAGTAGGGATTGACTTAGCAGGTAACGATACAGATGAAAAAATTCCAATTCGCATTTTCAAAGAAGATTATGAAGACTTTTTTGCAGGGAAAGCAGTACAGACAGATGGTTCCTCCGTTGTATTAATGAATATTGCTACTTTAAATGATGCACGTGTTGATATCGTAGCTGATAGCAGTGTTAATTGGTATATTGACTATAATGAAGATAATATTGATGAAAAGACAGGACGTCCGGTTGGCACTGTAAGAATTCCGGCATTCTTACTTCATAATGGTAAGTTTGTTGATTCACGTGCTATTTTGAAAAATTCTTGTGAATATGTATCCCGTGAATTAAAAGAATTATTAACTACTTATCCGGTAAAAGGGATGGAAAACATACCTTTCCATGAAATTCAAGATATTGTATTTACTACCGGAACAGAATTAGAATTCTGGGTAAAAACACCTAGTGAAAAACATTCCGATTTAAGTCTTTCCAGCTCACAGAAATTACAGGAACAGTACTGGCAGCGTATGCGTGGGAATGTTCGTACCGCGATGGAACAAACTATTGAAGCATTAGAAGCACGTGGTATGCAAGTAGAAATGGGACATAAGGAAACCGGAGGTATTAAACCTCATGTTGACGATGACGGTCATATTATTGATGTTGTTGAACAGTTGGAAATCGACTGGAAATTCAGTAATAATCCTTTGCAGGCAGGGGATAATGAATTAGAAGCGCGTATCGTTGTACGTGAAGTATTTAGGAAGAATGGACTGGATGTTTCTTTCCGTGCAAAACCTCTTGCAGATGTAGCAGGCAATGGAGAACATACACATGTAGGTATTGCAGCTCGCCTTAAGAATGGAAAAATGATTAATTTATTAGCACCGGAAGATATGAGAAAAGATTTCTTATCTACTATCGGATATGGCTTTATTATGGGCATTTTAAAAAATTATGAAGCAACCAATCCTTTCATTTCCTCTACTACAGATGCGTTTAATCGATTGGAACCGGGATTTGAAGCACCTGTTTGTATTGTAACTTCTTTAGGACATAGTCCTGAAATTCCTTCCAGAAATCGAACTATTCTTATGGGGTTAATTCGTGATATAGAAAATCCTAAGGCAACTCGTTTTGAATTACGTGCGTCCAATCCGTTTACGAATACTTATATTGCTATAGCGTGTATGTATCTTACGGCATTAGACGGTATTAAATATGCAGTCACATCGGGTAAGACACCGGAAGAACTTTGTGCAGAGCTTTCTAAGAAACCGGAAGATAAAGCCGATTATCTTGAAGAAGGAAGAGCTTATCGTTGTGAAGATAATATTTTTGAAGATTTTACACAGGCAGAACGTGATGCTATGTTCGGTAAGCCACCGGCAACTGTTTGGGAAAATGTAAAAACAATGCGTGAAAATGTTCCTAAGATAGAAACATTAACCAGGAGCGGTGCACTTACAGAGGAAATTGTAAACTCTTTTGTTTCTTCTATTATGTATCGGTGGTCTAAAGAATTAGAAGAAAGAATTGTTCTTGCAGTAGAGAATACATTAAAGTCTTATAAGCATCTGGATGATGAAGATGAATTGGATAAGAAACGCTGGAAAGCTATTAAAGCTCTTCGTATTGAATTAGGTAAAGATAAGATTGATCAGAAGTGTATTTGTACCAGACTTAAAGAAGCATTGATGAGTGAAGATTATGACACGGCTTCTGCACTTCAGGTAGAAATGGCACAGAAATTAAAAGCGTTAGAAAATGATTATCGAATCTATAAATTAAATATATTGGATGATTAGTTTAAACAAAAAAGACCTTGTATAGAGAGGTCTTTTTTGTTTTGTTATATAAATAAAAATAGAAAAGACCATGGATAATATCCATGGTCTTTTCTTCGATTTTGGTGCCGAGGACCGGAATCGAACCGGTACGAATCTCTCGATTCGAGGGATTTTAAGTCCCTTGCGTCTGCCAGTTCCGCCACCCCGGCATGTGAATTTGATAAAGTGGAGGCGGCACCCAGATTTGAACTAGGGGGTCAAGATCTTGCGGATCTTCGCCTTACCACTTGGCTATGCCGCCATACGTGATTAACAAATTCATTAATAGATGGAGGCGGCACCCAGATTCGAACTGGGGGTAAAGGTTTTGCAGACCTCTGCCTTACCACTTGGCTATGCCGCCTCGTATGGAGCGGAAGACGGGGGTTGAACCCGCGACCCCGACCTTGGCAAGGTCGTGCTCTACCACTGAGCTACTTCCGCAAATGGCGACCCGGATCAGATTTGAACTGACGATCTTCGCCGTGACAGGGCGACATGTTAGACCACTACACCACCGGGCCGTAATTACTACATAAGTATATCGATGAAGTAATCATTTGTCAAGCATATAAATAATTATAAGAAACAAAATAATGATAGGATTTACTTATGTTCCTTTTATGGAAGTGGAGTAGATAAGTTGTAATTTGCTTGATTTATAGGCATTTTATAGAATAAAAATTAAATTTATGATAAAATAAATGAGAATGGTTATACTATTTATTGAGATTATATAAACTTTATATTACATTACTTGATGGACGGAGTATAGTAATATAACAAATAACATATAGATAGGTTTACTATAGCGGGGCTGATGGTATGAAAATATTAAAAGCACTTTTGACAACAGGAATTATTGCTGTCGGATTATTTAGTATAGGATATGCAGATTATTTTGTTGGAGATCAAGGTAATGAAGTGAGAATGCTTCAACAACGTCTCATCAAAGCGGGTTATGATGTGACTATAGACGGAGTCTATGGTCAAGGTACGGCTCGAGCGGTTAAACTATTTCAAAAAAATAAGAAATTAACAGTAGACGGTGTTGTTGGAGACGAAACATATAGAGAATTAACCGGACGAACTATGCCTACTATAAAATCAGGAAGTAAGGCAAATGGAAGGCATACACCGGTAAAAGTAGAGTCAAAATCTAAAGGTAATAAAGAAAATAAGAAAAAAGAATCAAATAAAAATCATTTAGAACATATTAATTGGAATAAGACGTATACATTGACGGGAAAAGAACAAGGAATAATGAATGAGGCTAAGAAATATATCGGAATTCCTTATCGATTCGGTGGAACAGATGTGAATGGATTTGATTGTTCCGGATTTATACAATATGTATTTAATCGTCAAGGGATAAAACTTCCTCGCTCGGCAGATGAACAGTATAGTAAAGGTAAATATGTTCCTATAAACTCTTTGGAACCGGGAGATTTAGTGTTTTTCTCTACTTATACGGAAGGGGTATCTCACTCAGGAATCTATGTTGGTAATGGCGATTTTATTAGTGCTACAACCAGTAAAGGAATTATAGTTTCAGATATGAAAAGCGGTTATTGGTTTGAACGATATATAGGCGCTAAAAGAATTTTATGATAGTTGTTGTTACAGGCATTGTTAATGGAGGGGAAATCCCTCCATTCTTGTTTTTATAACTAGGAGCCATAGGTGAAAATAGGAATGATTCAAATGGAGGCGGCAGCGGGAAATGTAGAATACAACATTTCTCATGGTTTTAAACTTATGGAAGAAGCTGCTAGTTCTTCAGATATGGTGGTTCTTCCTGAATTATGGACAATTGGGTACAATTTTCATGATTTGGAAACTAAAACAGTACAGATAGGGGATTCTCTAATAGAAAGACTTTGTAATTTTGCAAAATTTCATCAAATTACCTTAATTCCGGGTACATTGCCAATGAAAAAAGGGAAGCATATTTATAACACAGGTTTTATTATTAATAAAAAAGGAGAGATACAGGCAAGCTATAGTAAGAGACATCTTTTTCATGAGTATCTTGAATATGAATTGATGAAACCGGGAACTCGATTGATGGTGACAGAAATTGATGGAATACAGTGCGGAATGGGAATTTGTTTTGAATTGTATTTTCATAAAATGTTTAGAAAAATGTCAAACAAAGGAGTTACCCTAGTTATTGTACCTGCGGCATGGCCTGCTAATCATATTGCACATTGGAATGTATTAGCTAAAGCTCGAGCTATAGAGAATGGAATATATGTTTGCGCGGTTAATATGGTAGGGAAATATAAGGATGCTGTGGTTGGCGGACATAGTATGTTTATTAATCCGGAGGGATATTCTTCTTTTGAAGGAGATATGAAAGAGCATATATATTATGGAGAATATGAAGCATCACGATATAAAGAGTTGGCTACTACGAGGAATGTAATTTGTCTTGATAAACCGGATTGGGGCATTCGATAAGTAATAGAATACAGGAAACATCTATTTGCATGACCTGTTTAAGTCATATATAATTTAGAAAATATAAAACAATGAGTTCGGAGATTGATTTGAGTTACAAAATAATATGTAAATTCAAGTGTCTGTCCCTGAATATATCAATCCATGATTGTGTTGCAGTTGTTTTTTTATAATCGATATTCAGGAGGCTATGTATGAAAGGCAATGATATTAGAAAAGAATACCTATCTTTTTTTGAATCGAAAGGACATTTAAAATTAGATAGCTTTTCATTAATTCCAAAAGATGACCCCAGTTTGTTGTTAATTGGAGCAGGTATGGCACCTCTTAAGCCATATTTTACAGGAAAGGTAGAGCCTCCTTGTCATCGTATTACAACCAGCCAAAAATGTATTCGTACGGGGGATATTGAAAATGTAGGTCGTACGGCTCGACATCATACATTTTTTGAAATGTTGGGAAATTTTTCTTTTGGAGATTACTTTAAAAAAGAAGCTATTTCTTGGGCATGGGAATTTTTAACGGAAGTAGTTAAGTTAGAAAAAGAAAAATTATATGTGACTGTTTATCCTAAAGATAAGGAAGCGTATGATTACTGGAAGAATATGATAGGAATACCGGAAAATCATATTTTTGCATTAGAAGATAATTTTTGGGAAATTGGAGAAGGTCCTTGTGGTCCGGATACAGAAATATTCTATGATCAAGGGGAAGAATTCGGTACAGACCCTGCCAATCAGATGGGGGGAGATGGAGACCGTTTCCTGGAAATTTGGAATTTGGTATTCAGTCAATTTGATAGACAAAAAGATGGTTCTTATTTAACTTTGGCTAAGAAGAATATTGATACCGGTGCCGGTCTTGAACGATTGGCAGCTGTTTTACAACATAAGAAAAATAATTTTGAAACGGACTTATTTTTCCCGATTATGCAAGAAGCTTCTAAATTGGCTAAAGTAGAATATGGCGTTAATCCGCAAGGCGATATTGCCTTAAAAGTTATTGCGGATCATTCTCGTGCAATTACCAATCTTATTTCTGATGGCGTACTTCCTTCTAACGAAGGACGTGGATATGTTCTTCGTCGAGTATTGCGTAGAGCCATTCGATTCGGAAAATTGATTGGAATTCAAGAACAATTCATGTCTCAAATGATTGACGTTGTTATTGCTATGATGAAGCCTGCTTATCCGGAATTATTGGAGAAACAAAGCTTCATTAAAAAAGTTGCAAGTGTTGAAGAAGCAAGATTCCAATCAACTTTAAATGCAGGCATGGATTTGTTGTCTGAAGTTATGGAAGATGCGAAGAAGAAAAAACAGGATAGCTTATCCGGTGCGGATGTATTTAAACTTTATGATACTTATGGATTTCCTTGGGAATTAACGGAAGAAATTGCACAAGAACAGGGACTTTCTATCGATAAAGACGGATTTGTTACTTCTATGAATGAACAAAAAGAACGTGCACGTAATGCACGTGCTAAAGTATCTATGAAAGTGGTTACTCCGGATACAACAGGAGTGGATTCTTCTCGATTGACATACGAAGATTGTGATGGGGAAACAGAAGTTGTACTTCTTGGGAAGAATGGACAAGAAATTCAATCTGCAACTGATGGAGAAGAAGTAACCGTTATTTTAGCTAATAATCCTTTCCATGCAGAAGGTGGCGGACAGATAGGAGATACCGGTCGTATTATCGGAAAATCAGGTGTTATTACTGTTGAAAATTGTAGAACTCTTCCGGACGGAATTTCTTATGTTATCGGTACAGTGAGCGAAGGTATTATTGAATTAAATTCGTCTGTTAATGTGATTGTTGATAGAGAAAGAAGACATGCACTGGCACGCAATCACACAGGAACCCATTTATTACAAGCTGCATTACGTAAAGTTTTAGGGAATACGGTTAATCAAGCGGGATCTTTAGTTCTACCCGACAGACTTCGTTTTGATTTTACTTGGCCGGAAGCGATTTCCGCTAAACAGTTGTGTGAAGTGGAACGTTTGGTTAATGAAGAAATTGTTAAGGGGACACCTGTAGAGTTTTGTACTATGCCAATTGTCGAGGCGAAGAAACTGGGAGCTATGGCATTATTTGGCGAAAAATATGCAGATGTAGTTCGTGTCGTGTCTGTAAAAGATTTCAGTATTGAACTTTGTGGTGGTAGCCATGTATCCAATACAGGCGAAATCGGTTCATTTCGTATTGTCAGTGAAAGTGGTATCGGCTCAGGCATCCGTCGTATAGAGGCGATTACCGGATTAGCAGCTTATGACGCTATGGATAAAGATCGCCAATTAATAAATAGAGCAGCTTATTTGCTTAAAGGAAAACCGGAAGAAATTACCGAAAGAATAGAAAAGTTATCGTTAGCATTGAAAGAAGCAAAGCAGGCTATGGATAAACTTAAGGCAAAACATGCTAAAGATACTATTGGAGATTTATTAGCAAAGGCGGAAGAAAAGAACGGAGTAGCTTATTTAGGTGCTGTTGTAGAGGCCGAAGATATGAATGAACTTCGTAAAATAGCAGATTTGGTAAAGGATAAGTTAGATAAGGGAGCTTTTATTCTTGGTTGCGTAAGTGGTGATAAGGTAAATTTTGTAGGTATGGCATCTAAAGATGCTGTTGCACAAGGTGTACATATGGGGAAAGTAGTATCTGCTGCCGCTAAAATTTGTAATGGTGGTGGCGGTGGTAAGCCAGATAAAGCACAAGCCGGAGGTAAAGATGTATCTAAGTTGGATGCAGCTATTGCAGAAGGGATACAACTTATTATCGGCATGCTTAACTAAGGAGGGATATTTATGTCAGTAACAGATAAGACCATATTACTTGGTAATCAGCAGGATGATGTTGAGAATAGACAAGCTGCGATGGTTTTAGAAGAAGTGTTTGCCGCCCTTAAAGAAGCGGGACATAATCCGGTAGTACAATTGGTAGGATATCTTGTTTCAGGTGAACCTACTTATATAACAAGTCTTCATGATGCAAGAAAAATTATTTCCGGCATTGAGCGAGATGAATTGGTTGAAGAAATGGTTCGTTTCTATGTTAAACATAGGGAGTTGTAATCAATGAGAATTATGGCATTAGATGTAGGATCTCAAACGATTGGGGTTGCAGTGAGTGATCCATTTGGTTGGACGGCACAAGGACTCGAAACAATCCGTCATACGACGAGAGAAAAAGATTTTTCACGTCTTCGTGAGCTTACTAACCAATATCAAGTAGAAGAATTTGTTTTGGGGATGCCATACAATATGAATGGTACTAAAGGTGTAAGAGCAGAACGTACAGAAGAATTTGCACAAGAATTAGCAGCAGCTTTTCCTGATATTCCATATCATTTTTGGGACGAAAGATTAACTACTGCCATGGCTGAAAAAGAACTTATAGCAGCAGATGTAAGTAGGAAGAAAAGAAAACAAGTTATTGATAAAATGGCAGCGGTGGTTATTTTACAAGGGTATTTGGATCGATTGAGCATACAAAAAAGGAGTCAGCAGAATGACTAATGAAAAAAATAGAGAATCCATTCCGGTCGTAGTTACCGATCCGGATGGATTTGAAAGAGAATTTGTAGAAGAAGCAGTTATTCCTTTTGCCGGAAAACATTTTGCCGTATTAGTATCTATTCCTGATTCTATGAATGATGAGGAAGAACCGGATATTATCCTTGCAAAAATGATTATCAATGAGCAGGGGGAAACT
Organism: Dialister pneumosintes; assembly: GCF_001717505.1. Classification (NCBI taxonomy): domain Bacteria; kingdom Bacillati; phylum Bacillota; class Negativicutes; order Veillonellales; family Veillonellaceae; genus Dialister; species Dialister pneumosintes. The sequence continues at coordinate 730,646 of NZ_CP017037.1, read as the reverse complement.
GAATATATTGCTCCCAGTGATGACGAGTTTGAGGCGGTAGCATCTATTTACGAGAAGATGTAAATAAAAACACCTTTACCTAGGTAAAGGTGTTTTTATTTATCAAATAAGAGGATATATGATTGGTTAGAAAATCTTTTATTATAATGAAATTAAAAGAAGATTTTATAAGTTTGGTTAAGAAATGTTAACAAAATCATCTTTCCGAAATAATGTTTGTGGTAAAATAAAGAAAATTTTATTTTTAGGAGGAAATATGGGTAAGCATTTTTCTTTTGTCCATTGTGCAGATCTTCACTTAGGAGAACCTTTTGAGGGGTTACGGAGCGGTGTAGTCGGGCCATGGACGGAGGCTATTGGTAAAGCTACATTTAAAGCCTTTGAACGTGTAGTTGATATAGCACTGGAAAAGAGAGCCAATGCTATTCTCATATCCGGAGATATATATAATAGTAATCATCATAGTTTGGCTGCACAGATGGCTTTTGGACGAGAATTATATCGTGCGGCACAAGCCGGTATTCAAGTTTTTATTGTGCATGGGAATCATGATGCGGAAGATGCTTGGAAGGCGGATATTCCGTTACCGGAATCCGTACATGTTTTTGCAAGCGATAAAGTTTCCTCTGTACCACTTCTTATAAATGGAGAGAAAGTAGCAACTATATATGGAATAAGTTATAAAACTATGCATAATAAGGAGAATGTTGCTAAAGAGTTTCACAAGCAGGCGGATGATGTTTTTGCTATTGGTATGTTACATACTGAAGTTGGAAATGCAGAAAGTCCATATGCTCCTTGTACAATAGATGATCTTGTATCTTCCGGTATAGATTATTGGGCATTAGGACATGTGCACACTAAACAAATTGTGAAAGAAAAACCTTATATAGTATATCCCGGGAATACACAAGGACTTAGTAGTCGTGAGCAAGGAGCAAGAGGATGCTATTTTGTTGATGTAGGTGCTTTCGGCACTGTGAATATGGAGTTTATTGATACAGATGCTATTCGATGGATGGATATGACAATAGATATTTCATCGATTAAGAATCAAGAAGAACTTATTGGATTGGTTTTAAAAGAGCGGGCAAGTTTTAAAGAATTAACGGAAAGGCCTGATATTGTAAGACTTATACTGATAGGAAGAGGCCCTCTTCATAAAATTATTTCCTCGGAAGAAGGACGAGAATATATTTTACAGGCTATCAATGCAAAAGAACAGTTTAGATATATTTTTGCTTATTTCAGTCAAATTATTGATCGGACTAAACCTGTATTAGATTTAGAAGAAAGAAGAAAATTGCCGGATATATTAGCGGATTATTTGCATTCCTATGATGCAGTAGCGAAATTACCGGATATAGAGAAGATAAAAGTATTAAAAGAAGTTCTTGCAGAAACAGCAGAATTTAAGAAAATGCCTGAACTTATGAATTATATTTCTGAAGAAATGATAAAAGAATCTTTTTCCGGTGCAGAGAATGAAGGTGCGGAAAGAATTTCTTTGGAGGACATTGATGAAAATTACTGACCTGCAATTGGAAGATTATGGAATTTATAAAAAAGTGTCTATAAAACCACCGCAAAATCAATTGGTAGTGGTTATGGGACAGAATGAAAGTGGAAAAACAACCTTACTGCATTTTATACGTGATATGTTATTCGGTTTTAGCAGAGGTAATTGGAAAGGCCGTAAGGGGAATATGGCTTTTATTCGTTCAAATGGAGATACATATCGTCTTTTTAGACATGAAAAAGATACTTGTTTTATTGATGCTGCCAATGAAAAATATACAGAGGAATTGCCGGAGTTGTGGTGGCATGGTTTAACACGTTCTATGTATGAACATATATTTGCTGTGGGACTTGAAGACTTACAAGGGACTCGTTTATTGACGGACGAAAGTGTAAAAAGTCGTTTTTTCATGATGCAAGGTGGCGATCATTTAAATGATGCTAAAGAAGTAGTGCAAAAACAAATGGGAGACTTGTTAATTGCTTCTTTACAAGGAAAAAGAAAAATTAATATGCTTCTTTTGAAAAAGAGAGAATTGGATCAGGAAATTTCTCTTTTATCTACACAAGAAACGAAATTTGCAGTCTTGCAAAAAAGACAATCGGAAGTGACGGAACAGTTAAAGACACTTAAGAATGACTTAAAAAATAAGAGGGATACTTATCGTGCACTTGGAAAGCGTTTAGGGGCATGGGAGTACTATAAGAAAGCAAAAGAAATTAAGCGTGGACTTGATTTGAGCAAAGAAGTCAAAGTGTTTCCTTCTAATGGAAAAGAACAATGGAATAAGCTTATGGGACGAATGAAAGTCATTCATGAGCAAAAAGAAGCATTGCAGGGGAAAATTGACTCTTATACACCAAAGCAAAAAGAGCAGATTATTCCATGGGTTGGCTTAGAACAGGAGTTGGAACAGCTTTATGTTGATTTAGGACAATGGAAACAAACTCTTTTGGATGGAGAAGATTTATCACACCAAAGAGATGCTTGGTGTAAAGAGCATAGTCACTTAGGATATACTCTTTCTTTATGGGGAGAGCCTCTTAATCCATCAGAAGAGTGGAAATCCATTAATTGGGAAGATGGTAGATTGTTAGCTAAAGGGGTAAGCATTAGACAAAATGAGCTTCACTTTTGGGAGCAAAGAGAACCTCATATAGAAGAGTTACCGGATATACAAACAGATAAAGGTATTATTACTGATGAAAAAGAGTGGAATGCTTTTGAAAATAATGCAATTCGTTTAGAAGAACTTATTCGTGAAGAGAGCAACTTATCAAAAAATTTAATTATTCTAAGAAAAGAAGCAGAAAAGAAATATACGATTTGGTTTTGGATGGGGTTCGTATTATTGATGGTAGCTACGGCTGGTATAGGAGCGTTTTTTGCGGCATTTTCCGGAACGATAGCACTTTACATTGCAGCAGGATGTTTAGGTGTAGGTATATTTTTCTTATTTATAAATGCTATGATATCCAGACTGAAAAATAATAAGTTACATAAAGCACTTAATGCACAATCTGCTCTTGCGGGAGAAAGGGAAAATATAGTAGACGAATTACCGGTAGAGGCACCGGAATCTGAAGAAGATTTACAGACGTTCCATAATGTATTACAAGAAATGAGAAGTACTTTTTATCAAACACAAGCTTCTTTACAAGCTTTATCATGGAAAAAAGAAACTATTAGGCAACAAGAAGAAACTCATAATCAATGGAAAGCAGAAGGTGAGCTTTTAAAGAAAGCGAAAACAGAAGCAATTAACCGGTGGGAAGAGTGGCTAACACATAATAAACTTCCTGTTGTACCTGCAGAGAAATTAAGCCAGTTGCAAGAAGAATGGCAAAAAATCTATGCATCCAAAGGTAAAGGGAAAATTATTGATGCGCTGATAGAGAAGAACAAGAAACAACTACAAGTATTTGAAGAGCGTGCTATTTGTATTATTAATGTAACAGGAGTTAATCTTTCTGTACATCCGGAGACTATTGCGGGAATTTATGAGGAAAATAGAAATCGTAGTTTGCAATGGCAGAGTATTTCAGAGAAAAACAAACAACATGAAGTATTTTTATCTGAAATGAAAAAAATAGAGAAAGATTGGAACACTTGTCAGAAAGAAATGCAAACACTTATGGATTTTGTACATGCAACCACTGCGGAAGAGTTTGCAGAAAGAGTTACGGCTCATGAACATCATGATCAGTTATTAAAAGATTGGGCAAATATTAAACAGGATCTCCGTTTTTATGCAGGAAGTGATGAAGAATATCATAAGCTTTGGACATCTTTGCAAACCGGACAATATGATACTTGGATGACATCTTACGAGCAGCTGAAAGTGCAAATTGAAGAAGGTGACATACAATTAGCTGCTTTGCAAAAAGAGGCGGGAGCTTTAGAAAATGAGATTTTTAGATTAGCTAAAGATGAGTCGATTACTAAAAAATTACAAGAACGGCAAGAAATTATAAGTGATTTACAAATGTTGTTGTGTGATTGGATGAAATATAAATATACAGATTATTTAATTGCACAAGCACAGAAAAAATATGAAATAGGAAAACGTCCTGCCGTATTAAAACAGGCAAATGAATTTTTGCAAGCTATGACTGCCAATAAATACTCTTTAGTAGTCAATGAAGAAGGGGATGACGTTGTTTTAGTTGATAAAACACATAATAGAAAGAATGATAGAATTTGGTCGTCCGGAACGGGAGATCAAGTTTACCTTTCTATACGTTTGGCAATGGCATTGGCATTTGGGAAACAGGTTGAAACATTACCTATCGTATTGGATGATATTTTTGTTCGATTTGATGAAGATAGACAACGTCAAACTTTACGTTTTTTGATGGAATTAGGGAAAGAACAACAAATTTTCTTATTTACCTGTCATAAACGTACGATGGAGATTGCACAGGAAGTAGGAAAAGAATTACAAACAGGGGCATTCATTAGATTACAGTCAGGACAAGTAGTTACTGATTTTAATACAAGTAGCAATAATCTATAATTTACTTTTTGTATCATAGATATAGAAAAATGTTTATAACAATCGAAAACAGGTATCTTTATATGAGATACCTGTTTTTATATTAAATTAAATGTTTAAAATAAGGAATTTTCTTTAATAGATAGGTAATAGCCAGTCCTAGAGCAAAAGCGAGACAGATCCAAATGATTGCGTCAATAAAAGGAAGCTGAGGTATGTAACGAAGTAATATCGAGGTGAAGAAGGGGCGTGTAATATTGCGAGTGATTTCCTCAAAAAGCATTACTCCGAACGAAAGGTTTCCTATTAGAATCAGTCGATGTTGTGTGTTCTCGGAAACAGTATGTGTAGAAAACCACCAACGTGCCAGACAATAAACAAATGATGTATTTAAAAATAAGAAAGAATCATAAAAACGTTGTGATATGTCTTCTGTTAAACCTCCTGCTACTACTCCATGGTACCAAGTCATAGTAGCTGCCAACAGAGTGCCGGCAGCAGCAGCTATTCCTAATTTGCATAAATTTTTCTTTGTTAATACTTTTTGCGGTAATAAATGTTCTATCCAATACCCTATTAAAAAGTAAAAAGTGGGTTCACTTACTGCTAATAATGGATTGATAAAGTAATTGATTTCAGCGGAACCTTTGAAGAGTAAGAAAGAAAAAATAGGAATACATCCGACAAAGAATAAATTAAGTGCTATTAAGTATACATAGAGAGTATTTGTCATATTTTTTATTAACGCCCTCCATATGGGGAGCATTAATAAAAAACCGAGATAAATATATAAAAAATAATAAGCAGTAGCTAGATGAGATGTATATAGTAATTTTATGAAATGTATAAAATTTAAATTTCGATAGGCACAAAGGTAACTAATAAACGAAAAAATAAAAAGGACTTGTATAAAGCGCCAAACTCTCTTTTTTAAAACTACAGAAATCGGTTCTTCTTTTTGTAATAAGAGTGCCCCTGAAATCATAAAAAATATAGGCACGGATATTTTTACAATAAAAGGAACCAGTAAATATAAAGGAAACCATATAGAGTGCTGCATGGGAATGTAGATAGAAAAGCCTGAGGTGGCAGTATGTGTAAACATAACAAGCCATATACAAATTATTCGTAAAAATTCAATATGTAATAATTTTTTCTTTTTTTGATTTACCGGTGTTGTTTGTGGTGAATAAGCTGACAAAAGAATCCTTCTTTCTTAAATGATAGAGTTTTATATAATATGTTTATCTATCAAGTAGTATACCTGATAAGAATTATAATAAAAAGTAAAAAGCTACATATAAAATATCTTGCGTTTAAATGTTGCTTTTGCTAAAATAAAAAAGCATGAGTATACATGACTGCGGACTTTGTATCTGTGCCATATAGGTGAATATGAAGGAGGATGCAGTCAGAAGTTAAAACAGGAGGAGTTTTTATTATGTCAGTTGTATCCATGAAGCAATTATTAGAAGCAGGCGTTCATTTTGGTCATCAAACCCGTCGTTGGAATCCAAAGATGGCTAGATTTATTTTTGCTGAACGTAACGGTATCTATATTATTGATTTACAGAAAACCGTGCAGAAGGTGGAAGAAGCTTACGAATTTGTTCGTGAAGTAGCAGCTAAGGGTGAACCTATTTTATTTGTAGGAACTAAGAAACAGGCTCAGAATGCTATTCGTGAAGAGGCAGAACGCTGTAATATGTTCTATGTAAATGAACGTTGGTTGGGTGGTATGCTTACAAATTTCCGTACTATTCAGACAAGAATTGCACGTCTTAAAGAGTTAGAAAAGATGTTTGAAGATGGAACTGTTGAACAGTATACAAAGAAAGAAGCAATGCTTATGCAACGTGAATTGCAGAAGCTTGAAAAGAACCTTGGCGGTATCAAGGATATGAAGAAGTTACCGGGTTGTATTTTCATTATTGACTCCAAGAAGGAAGAAATTGCTGTTAAGGAAGCACATAAGTTGAATATTCCGGTAATTTCCACCGTTGATACTAACTGTGATCCGGATGTTGTTGATTTCCCGATTCCGGCAAATGATGATGCTATCCGTGCTGTAAAACTCTTGACCGGTAAGATTGCAGATGCAGTTCTTGAAGGTCGTCAGGGTCAGCAGGAAGAAGTTGCTGAAGTAGCTACTGAAGAAGTAGAAGCAGAACAGGAATAATATATAAATCCCTTTTAGTGATGATGGAGGTTATAGAATGATTACTGCAGCTATGGTAAAGGAACTGCGTGTACGTACAGGCGTTGGTATGATGGATTGCAAAAAAGCATTAGCAGAAGCTAACGGTGATATGGACAAAGCAGTAGATATTCTTCGTGAAAAAGGTTTATCCAAAGCCGCAAAGAAAGCTGGGCGTATTGCAGCAGAAGGTATTGTTAGTTCTTATATTCATGGGAATGGGCGTATCGGCGTTCTCGTAGAAGTTAACTGCGAAACCGATTTCGTGGCACAAACAGAAGGTTTCCATGCTTTAGTAAAGGATATTGCAATGCAAATTGCTGCATCTAATCCGCTTTATGTAAGCCGTGAAGAAGTTCCAGCTGACGTTATTACACATGAAAAAGAAGTATATCGTCAGAAGGCTTTAAATGAAGGTAAACCGGAAAAGATTATCGATCGCATGGTTGAAGGTCGTGTAGAAAAATATTTTGCAGAAGTATGCTTACTCGAACAGCCTTTCATTAAGGATGGCGATAAGGTTATTAGTGAAGTTATTCTTGAAGCAATTGCAAAGATGGGCGAAAAGATTTCTATTCGTCGTTTTGTTCGCTATCAGCTTGGTGAAGGTATTGAAAAGAAACAAGAAAATTTTGCTGATGAAGTTATGAACCAGATTAATAATTAATTTTGATTTCAATAAGAGAACACATGTCACGTGTTCTCTTATTTTATAAGCGGGGGGATTACTTTGGCTGATAAAAAACATTATAAGAGAGTAATGCTTAAGCTTAGCGGCGAAGCATTGGCAAATGACAAAGGATTCGGCATTGATCCTGAAGTTGTTAATCGTCTTTGCCAAGAAATCAAGCGAGTAACATCTACTGGTGTTGAGGTGGCAGTAGTTGTGGGTGGCGGTAACATTTGGAGAGGTTTAAAAGGTAGTGCCGGTGGTATGGATAGGGCATCTGCTGATTATATGGGAATGTTAGCTACCGTTATTAATTCTGTAGCACTTCAAGATGGATTGGAAAAACATGGGGTGGATACTCGTGTACAAACGGCTATTGAAATGAGGCAGGTAGCAGAACCTTATATTCGTAGACGTGCGATTCGTCACTTAGAAAAGGGGCGTGTTGTGATTTTTGCAGCAGGTACGGGAAATCCGTATTTTACTACAGATACAACAGCAGCACTTCGTTCTGCAGAAATAGAAGCAGATGTTATGTTGATGGCAAAAAAACATACTAACGGGGTTTATGATGCAGATCCGAAATTGAATCCGAATGCAACTATGTTTACTCGTCTAACATATAATGACGTATTACAAAAAGAATTGGCTGTTATGGATAATACAGCAATTACTTTATGTATGAATAACAATATTCCTATTGTAGTGTTCAATATTGATGTTCCGGGGAATATTGAAAAAGCTTGTTTTGGAGAAACTTTAGGCACTTTAATTGAGAGGAGATAATTATTATGTATGAAAATGAATTAAAAGCATTAACGGAAAAAATGGATAAGTCTATTCGTTCTTTACATACAGAATTTGCATCTGTTCGTACCGGACAAGCTAACGCAAGTTTGCTTGATCGTGTATTTGTAGATTATTATGGTTCCAGCACTCCGATTACACAGGTGGCATCTGTAACTGTACCTCAAGCACGTTTAATTGTTATTCAGCCATGGGACAAGTCTTTATTGCAGGCGATTGAAAAAGCGATTTTACAGTCTGATTTAGGACTTACTCCAATGAATGACGGTAATTTAATTCGTTTAGCTATTCCACAGTTAACAGAAGAACGTAGAAAAGAATTGGTAAAAGTTGTTAATAAAAAATCTGAAGAAGCTAAGGTTGCCATTCGTAATATTCGTCGTGATGGTAATGATTTTATGAAGAAAGAAGCTAAGAAGAGTGATGTTTCTGAAGATATTATTACACAGGCAGAAGAAAATATTCAGAAATTAACAGATAAGAAAATTAAAGAAGTAGAAGAAGTAACTGATAAAAAGATTAAGGAAATAATGTCTGTATAATGAAAAATAAGATGGAACTTGGGCTTCCATGGAATGAAGAAATGCGGATACAGTTTTCTGAAAAGTTTCCTAAGGGGACTATTTCAGAAAGCTGTGGCCGTCATTTTGCATTGGAAGGAAATTTTAAATATGTAGTACGCATGGGCGAGAATGCAGTAATTATGCCAAGAATGGCATATGGAAAAGAAGCTATAAAGAAAATTATAGAAATGTATGGTGAGGAGAGCAACCTTGTTGGAGAAAAAGAAGTGTCCGAAGCATGTAGCAATCATTCTTGATGGAAATGGTCGTTGGGCTAAAAAACGAGGTCATGTGCGAACGTATGGGCATAAGTTCGGAGCTGCCAATGTAAGGAATATCGTAATGGCAGCAGGAGAAATGGGTATTGAAGTTATTACTTTATATGCTTTTTCTACAGAAAATTGGAAGCGACCAAATACAGAAGTACAATTTTTAATGAAGCTGTTTAATAACTACTTAATGAATGAATTGAGAGCGTTAGTTAATGATAATGTACAGCTTCATATTGTAGGAGATATTTCTGCTTTATCAGAAAGCTTGCAACAAAATATTAAGGATTGTGAAGAAGAAACTAGAGAAAATACAGGTGTAATTCTGAATATAGCTATTAATTATGGCGGTAGACAAGAAATATTACAAGCGGTTCAATCTATAGCTTCAGAAGTGGAAAACGGTGTATTGTCCGCTAAGCAAATTGATTTAGATACAATTCGTAGTCATTTGTATCCTTCTTCATCAGATGATGTAGATTTAATGATTAGAACCGGTGGAGAATCTCGTATTTCTAATTTCTTGTTATGGCAAATTTCTTATGGAGAATTATACTTTACACCTACTTTGTGGCCGGATTTTACTGTTGAAGATTTTAAAGCCGCTATTATATGGTTTAGCAATCGTGAACGTAGATATGGTGGATTAGTGGAGGAAATAAATCAATGAGAATGCGAGTAATAACTGCGGTGATAGGCATTGTTGCTATACTGCTTTTAGTATGGGCAGGTAACTGGCTATTTACAGCTGCTTGTTTAACTATGGGATTACTTGCGTATCGTGAATATTATCAAATGATAAAAAATGCAGGAATAACTTTATACGATACATACTCATATTTAGCTGTTTTTTGTATAATTATTTCTGCTAATTTTCACTCTGTTCCTCTTTTTTATGCGATTACATCCGGATGTTTTATTGCTTTATTTTTAGTTACTTTACGTGCCGGATATGAAGATATGCAATCTTTGTTTTACACTGTGATTGGAAGCTTATATATTGGAATTGGTGTAGGATCTTTAGTTTTGTTACGTGGAGTAAGTGGTTTGATTCCACAAAATTTAGTAAGTATTCACAGTGGTATCTTTTTGATCTTATTTGCATTTATCAGTACTTGGGCAAGTGACTCTTTTGCCTATTTAGTAGGAAGTCGATGGGGAAGAACCTCTTTAGCTCCACAAATTTCTCCAAATAAAACAGTAGAAGGATTAATAGGCGGTGTTATAGGAACTATTTTGTTAGGAGTTGTTTTTTCATGGGGAGTGGGATATTCTTTGATACACAGTGTTATTTTGAGTAGCTTGCTTTCGATTATGGCTCCTATTGGAGATTTATTTGAATCTTATATGAAACGCGTTTGTGGAGTGAAAGATTCCGGTCATTTATTACCGGGGCATGGTGGAGTATTAGATCGTTTTGACAGTTTGTTTTTTGTAGCACCTACTATGGTTACTTTTCTCATTATAGTTAGTCATATATAAAAGGAGCTATTATGAAAGAAATAGCTGTTTTAGGAAGTACGGGTTCCATTGGTATACAAACTTTAGAAGTTATACGACTTCATAAAGATTTATTTCATATACATGTATTAGCTGCACGAAGTAATATTGAACTGTTACTGGAACAAGCTAAAGAGTTTAAACCTCAATATATTGTTATTACAGATAAAGCAAAAGCCGATGCTTTTAGATATATTTATGATGGAGATTCACAAATACTTGACGGGGAAGATTCTCTTTGTGAAGTGGTAAAAGTATCTGAAATTGATTTAGTGGTAGTATCGGTTATCGGGATAGCAGGTTTACTTCCTACTTTAACAGCTATAAAGTCCGGAAAAGAATTGGCTTTAGCTAATAAAGAAACATTAGTGGTAGGTGGAGAACTGGTCACAGCCGCTGCTAAAAAGCATGGAGTCATGATTCGGCCTATAGATAGTGAACATAGTGCTATTTTCCAGTGTTTATTAGGACAAGATAAAAAAGCTGTACATAAATTGATATTAACGGCATCAGGAGGACCTTTTTTCGGGAAGAAAGAAGAAGATTTACAATATGTGACTTTACAAGATGCGATGAAACATCCCACATGGAATATGGGACAAAAAGTAACCATTGATTCTGCAACTATGTTTAATAAAGGGTTAGAAGTGATAGAAGCTCATTGGTTATTTAATATCCACTATGATCAGATTGATGTGTTGGTGCAACCTCAAAGTTTAATACACTCTATGGTTGAATTTAAAGATGGTTCGATAATTGCACAAATTGGAAATCCCGATATGCGATTGCCGATTCAGTTTGCACTTACTTATCCTCATCGATTGGTAAGCCCGTCAAAAGAATTTATTGATTGGTCAATATTTGATGCTATAAAAATTGCAAAACCTGATTTAAAAGTATTTCGTTCTTTACAATTTGCTTACGAATCAGGCAAATCCGGTGGAGATGTTACTGTTGCATTTAATGCAGCTAATGAAGAAGCCGTTAACGCTTTTATTCATGGAAGAATTTCATTTTTATCTATTTTTGATGTCACGGAAGAAGTTTTATCCGGTTGGCAACGAAATCGTGTTACCAATGTTGAGGATATTATGGTTGCAGATACTAAGGCACGTTTTTTGGCAACCGATATAATAAAGAAAGTAGAATTATGATATATACATTTATTGCACCCATTATTGTATTTGCTGTTATAGTGATTGTACATGAATGGGGTCATTTTATAACTGCAAAGTTGACAGGCATGAAGGTAGAAGAATTTGCTGTAGGTTTTGGTCCTGTACTTTGGTCAATCAAAAAAGGAGAAACTTTGTATTCTTTTCGAATCTTTCCTTTGGGCGGGTTTAATAAAATTATGGGAATGGATCGAGAATATACAGAAGACCCAAGAGCTTTTTCGAACCGACAGGTGTGGCAACGCTTATTAGTTATTAGTGCGGGGGCTATTTGTAATATTGCATTAGCTTTTATTATTTTTTCAGGAATTATTTGGTCTACAGGGGTTGAAACATTTCCTGATAAGCCTATTATTGGTGCCATAGCAACGGATTCGCCTGCTTTAAAATCAGGATTACAAGTGGGTGATGTTATTACTTCTATAGATAACCATAAGATTGCTAAATGGTCAGATATATTAGGAATATTGCAGGGAAAAGAAAATACAGTTTTGGAAATATTCATTGTAAGAGATGGCATAGAAAAAGCAATAACAATTATTCCGGAAATACGAGATGAACGAGCAGTTTTAGGGATTTCTCCACAATTGGAGAAACAATCTGTTACATTAAGTCAAGCGATACAATTGGGTTTTGAGAAATGTATTAAGGATTTTATTGCTATAGGGGAAGGCTTATCTTCTATGATCTTAGGAAATAATACCGCTCAAGTGGCAGGGCCTATCGGTGTTGCAAGATTAGCGGGAACTATAGCTAATCATGGTATGATACCTTTATTAATGTTTGTTGCGATATTAAGTTTAAACCTTGGCTTTTTAAATTTATTACCCATTCCGTTATTGGATGGCGGTTTGCTTTTATTGACTATATTAGAAGGTATTTGTAGAAAACCGTTACCTAATAAAGTGTTATTCTATATTCAATGTACCGGGATATTTATTTTAGGTGGTCTTTTTCTTTATGCAACTATAAATGACATAACTGCACTATTTAAATAGTACAGAAAAGGTGACGATATGAAGAAAACAAGGCAAGTGACAGTTGGCAGTGTTAAAATTGGTGGAGGTGCGCCTATTGCGGTGCAATCAATGAGTACCTTCAGTCCGGTTGATACTGCTTATGCAGCGGCACAAATTAATGCATTAGCTAAAGAAGGTGCTGATATTGTCAGAATGGCTGTACCCGATAGAAAAGCGGCAGAAGCTTTAAAAGAATTAAGACAACGAGTTTCTATTCCCTTAGTGGCAGATATCCATTTTGATTATCGATTGGCTTTAACCGCTATAGATGCGGGTATTGATGCACTTCGTATTAACCCGGGTAATATCGGCAAAAGAGAAAATGTAGTTAAAGTCGTTACGCAAGCAAAAGAACGTCATATTCCTATTCGAATTGGTGTTAATGCAGGTTCTTTACCCGAAGAACTCTTGGATAAATATGGGGGACATCCTACCGCAGAAGGAATGGTTGAAGGAGCTTTAAGGCATGTTAAGATTCTTGAAGAGGAGCATTTTCATGATATTGTTATTTCCGTTAAAGCAACAGATGTTCCTATGATGGTTAAAGCGAATCGCTTGTTGTCGGAGCAACTAAATTATCCACTTCATTTGGGTGTTACTGAAGCAGGTACTTTGTATCGAGGTACTATTAAATCTGCTATTGGTATCGGGGCTTTGCTTTTAGATGGTATAGGCGATACGATAAGAATATCATTAACGGACGATCCTTTAAAAGAAGTCATTGCTGCTAAAGAAATTTTAAGTATGGTCGGAATGAGACAGTATGGACCTACACTTATTTCTTGTCCTACTTGTGGTAGAACACAGGTTAATCTTATTGAAATGGCTAAAGCTGTAGAGGAAAAAATAAAAAAATTTAAAAAGCCGGTCAAAGTTGCTGTTATGGGGTGCGCAGTTAATGGACCGGGAGAAGCTAGAGAAGCGGATTTCGGTATTGCCGGCGGTAAAGGCTTTGGACATGTTTTCCGTAAAGGAAAAGTTATTTGCAGTGTGCCTGAAGAGCAATTGATAGATAGACTTATGGAAGAAATCGAAAAGTATGAAATGGAGGAAGAAAATTAAATGTTGTCATCCAGATTATATAGTCCCACATTGAGAGAAATTCCTGCTGATGCAGTGGTAGTGAGTCATCAGTATATGCTTAAAGCAGGTATGATGAGAAAAGTGGCAAGCGGCTTTTATGCTTTTTTACCACTGGCTTTTCGTTCTATTCAGAAGGTTGAAAATATTATTCGTCAAGAAATGGCAAAGGTTGGCAGTCAAGAAATGTTGATGCCTATTGTACAACCGGCAGAACTTTGGAGAGATACCGGGAGATGGGATGTTTTTGGACCGGAAATGTTTAAGCTGCAAGATCGACATGGACATGAATATTGTTTAGGACCTACACATGAAGAATTGATTACGGCTATTACACATATGGATACTTCATCGTATAAGCAATTACCGGTTTCTCTTTTTCAAATACAAAATAAGTATAGAGATGAAAAGAGACCTCGATTCGGTTTAATGAGAAGTCGCGAGTTTATTATGAAAGATGCGTATACCTTTGATGAGGATGAAGCAGGACTTGATAAACAGTATCAATTGATGTATGACGCATATACTAAAATTTTTACTCGCTGTGGGCTGACTTTTAAGGCTGTTATTGCTGATACAGGTGCTATTGGTGGTAGCGGTTCTCATGAATTTGAAGTACTGGCAGATGCAGGGGAAGCTGATATTGTATATGGTACAGAATGTGATTTTGCAGCTAATATAGAAGCGGTTATTCCCAATACCCTTTACTCTGATATAACTAATGATCGAGAAAAGGAATTGGTAGCTACACCGGGGAAGCATACAATTGAAATGGTATGTGATTATTTAAATATTTCTATTAAACAATCTATTAAAGCAGTAGTCTATAAATTGGACGAGGTTGTTGTATTGGCATTGGTTCGTGGTGATCACGAAGTGAATGAAGTGCGTTTACAAAATATTTACAACGCTGTAAATGTTTCTATGGCATCCGATGAAGATTTAATTGCATGCGGACTTACTGCAGGATATATAAGTCCTATCAATCTTACCGGAAGTGAAAAATTTGATATCATTGTAGATAAGACCGTTATGGAAATGAAAGATGCTTGTTGTGGTGGAAATGTAGTTGATAAGCATTATGTGCATGTTAATCCTAAACGTGATTTTGGAGATGTGCGAGTAGATACTATCCGTCTTATTACCAAAGAAGATGTATGTCCCGTTGGTGGTGGTCCTATTGAGATGCGTAAAGGGATTGAAGTGGGACAAGTGTTTAAGCTTGGGACCAAGTACAGCGAACAGCTAGGATGTACTTTCTTAGATAAAAATGGTAAATCGCAACCGATGGTTATGGGGTGCTATGGTATAGGTGTAACACGCACAGTAGCAGCATCCATTGAACAAAATCATGATGAACATGGTATTATTTGGCCAATTAATATTGCACCTTATGAAGTAGTTATTATTCCTGCTAATACTAAAGATGAAGAAATAATGAATGCAGCACAAGAACTCTATGAGGCATTAAATGATGAAAATGATGAAGTTGTTCTTGATGATAGGAAAGATAGAGCAGGAGTTAAGTTTAAAGATGCAGATTTAATCGGATATCCGGTTCGTATAACCATAGGGAAGAAGTGGAAAGAATCCGGAACCGTAGAAATTAAAGTTCGACGTAGTGGTGAAGTGATTGAAATTCCATTTGTTGGATGTGAAGCAAAGGTTGTTACGATTTTAAATGAATTACGCGAGAAGAATTTATAGAAGAGGACCATCATGGAAACAAAACGTGATTTATCCGGGTTGAGAAATGAAGTTAGAGAACTTGATAAAGAATTGGTTAAGCTTTTTGAAAAGAGGATGCATTTATGCCGTTTAATAGGTGAATCTAAACTAAAAGCGGAAGTTCCTATTTATGATGCACGTAGAGAAGAAGAAAATATTGAGCAAGTAGTTTCAGTCATTCAGAAAACCATTGATAAGTCACATTTTATAAAATGGTATCGTCTGCTTATGGATATCAGTAAGCGTGTACAGCAGTCTATACAAAAAAGAAATGGAATATAAAAATGGAAGAACTTTGTGGGGTAATAGATAAAATTGTATATACGAGTCCGGATAGAGTTTTTTCTGTTTTTAAACTTTCAGAAAAAGAAAGCGGACGTCATATAACAGTTACCGGCTCTTTAGGTGTACCTACACAGGGAGAATCTGTTATTTTACGAGGATGCTGGGTTCAGCATCCTCGTTTTGGCATGCAGTTTAAAGCGCTATTTATAGAAGTTGCAAAACCGGAAACTTCTGCAGAAATACAAAGATATCTGTCGTCAGGTATTATTGATGGAATTGGAGAATCTCTTGCTGAAAAAATAGTAAATTGCTTTGGAAAAGAAACCTTGTCTGTTATGGATAATGATATAGAGTCTTTGTTACATGTTTCAGGAATTGGAGAAAAAACATTATGTAAAATAAAGGAATCGTATCGGCAAATAAAAAATATTAATAATATAGCATTATTATTACAAAGGGTAGATATATCCACACACATAGCGGTTGAAATACAAAAAGTATATGGGGATAATGCAGAGCAGATTATCAAAGAAAATCCTTATCGCATGATACAGGATATTCGAGGAGTCGGTTTTAAAGAAGCTGATAAAATTGCTTTATATCAAGGGGTGAAACAAGATTCTGAACAAAGAATAGTACAAGGTATTATGTATACACTTTCACATTTTGTTACTATGGGACATTGTTGCGGACCTCTGTCGATTGTTTGTAACCAAACAGCTACTTTATTAAGGATTGATGAAGAAACGGTGTGTTCTGTTTGTTATGAAAGTATAGAACTAGGAGAAATTCCTTGCTGCAGATTTGAAGATACTTTATTTTTATATTTACCATCTTTATATGAAGCAGAAGTAGAGGCTTCTGATAGAATTAAAGCTTTGTTGCAAAGTAGAGAATTTTGCTCGGTGGAGCTTTCTATTTCAAAATTTGAAGAAAAGAATCATATATTATTGGCAGATGAACAAAAAAATGCTATTGAATCAGCTATGAATGCAGGTGTTGTTGTAATTACAGGAGGTCCGGGTACGGGAAAGACCACTCTTATTAAAGCTTTAATTATGGCAGCTGAACAGCATAATAAGACTGTACACCTTATGGCACCTACCGGAAGAGCTGCCAAGCGGTTAGCTTTAATGAGTGCATGTAATGCAGATACTATTCATAAAGCGTTAGAGTCGGAAGCAAGAGAAAAGAATCCATACTTTGGAAAGAATGAATGGGAACCTTTGACAGAAGATATTATTATCGTAGATGAAGCATCTATGATAGATTTACCTTTGTTTTATCATTTGGTATGTGCACTAAAAGAAAATGCTACATTAGTATTGGTTGGTGATATTCATCAGTTACCACCGGTAGGAGCAGGTGCGCCTCTTAAAGATTTAATTGCATCAGGGATTGTTCCCGTAGTAACACTTCATCATATTTTTAGGCAAGAAGAAGGTAGTAGTATTATCGTTAATGCAGATAGAGTTCGTGAAGGGAAAGAACCTATTTCTGATAATGAAACATTTATCTTAAAAGAAGTTTCATCAGAAGAAGAAGCTTTTAATGCACTTATGAAATTTTGTGATGAGTATCAATATATTGAAAAAAATAAATTGCAGATGCAAATCCTATCGCCTATGTATAAAGGTATTTGTGGGGTTGATCATATTAATCGTCGCATACAGGCTCTTATGCATAGTGAAAAAGAGATAAATGAGTTTGGATTTTGCGTTGGCGATAAAGTAATGCAGCGTCGTAATAATTATGAAAAAGGGGTTTATAATGGGGATATTGGTATAGTATGGGCGGTAAATGATAATAAAATATTTATTTCTTTTGACGATAAAGAAGTCGTTTACGAAGGTGAAGAAAAGAAAGATTTACAATTGGCGTATGCAGTAACTGTACATAAGAGTCAAGGTAGTGAATATGAAATTGTGATTATGATACTACTTCCTTCGCAAGCCAGGATGCTTCAAAGAAATTTATTATATACAGGGATTACCCGTGCTAAAGCTAAAACTATACTTATCAGTACAAAGAATACCCTTTATCAAGCAATAAAAAATTATAAATCCGTAGGACGATGCAGTTTGTTTTTACCTTTATTAAAAGGAGAGGTACAATGCTAAGTTTTTTAAAACTACTTATGGAACTTGTTTATCCGTCAAGGTGTCTTGGCTGTGGTAAATTATCTTCGAGTGAAATGTCAACTTGGTGTGAGCATTGTGTTCGTTCTTTTTGGTATCCTAGAATGCTTATTTCGTCCAAAACAACAGATTTAGATGGATGTTATACACTTACTAACTATACCGGATACATGAGAAAGTATCTTATACAGTTGAAATTCGGACATAGAGAAAGAGATTTCCGTTCTTTTTGGGGGTTACTTAAAAAATTTCCTTGGTGGAATAGTTTAGAATCTTTTTCTATTGCCATACCTATTCCTTTGTCAAAAAAGAGAAAAGAAGAACGAGGTTATAATCAAACGGATATATTATTTCAGAAATGGATGGAGCTACAAGGACGAATTTATTATCCGGACGGATTGGTTAAATTGAGAAATACATACCCACAATCCATGCTTTCCAGAATAGGACGTATAAAAAATCTAAAACATTCTTTTCATGTTAATAAATATATTAATATAAAAGGGAAAGAGATATTGCTTTTAGATGATATTTATACAACGGGAGCTACCTTGAAAATGGCGGCAAAGGAACTAAAACGTGTGGGGGCAAAGCGAGTAATAGGAATGGTTATTGCAAGTAATGCTAAGTAAGGTATTGTCATGAATAATATGGTTTAATCAAAATAAAAAAGCATTATTTTTCATAATGCTTTTTTATTTTGAAATATGAGAATAACGTTTTAACCATGTAGTCATATAGCTACATTCTGATTGTATGATAAAATGATTTTGTTTTGCCCAATGGTAAATTTTAGATGTGAGTTCATATGCAATTTTTTGACCTCTAAGTTCCTCCTGTACAAAAGTATGTTTTACGATACAAACTTGTCCTTTTAGTTCATATGTAAGACAGCAATCCATATGGTTTTGTACATAAAATTTATTAAAACGAACATTATGTAGAATATTCATAAAAGTTTTCCTTTTGTACTAAGAAATAACATATAGTTTTGATATAATAATATATATTGCTATTCATTTTAGCAATTTTCGGATTTTAAGCAAGGAAATATTTTATTTATTAAAACTAAAAATTTTCATTTAGGGAGAAAAAATGAAAAAATTATATACCATAGGTTTTTTAAATCATAGTGGGTTTTATGTGGAATTAGAAGACTGTATTTTGATTTTTGATTACTATCAAGATCCTGAACAACGTGTAGATTCACTGCTTGCAGAAACAACTAAGAAAGTTTATTTTTTTGTTTCGCATATGCATTTTGATCATTTTAATCCGGAAATTTCTAGGTTTTCGGATAAAGTAGAACAATACTTTATACATAAAGATTGTATACTCCCGGAAGAGAATCTAGGAAAAGTTTGTTTTATGAGTGTAGGAGAAAAAGTTGTAACGTCTACATTGGAAGTGAATATGTTCGGTTCGACGGATATAGGTGGCTCTTTTTGGATTGAACATAAAGATATCACCTTATTTCATGCAGGTGATTTAAATTGGTGGCATTGGTCGGGGGCCGGCGATAGAGATAATTTATCTGCTCGCACTTTATATTTTAGAGAACTTAAAAAGTTTATAGGAAAACAAGTTGATTTATTATTTTTTCCTGTAGATGCAAGACAAGAAGTCGCACGAGAATGGGGCGTACGTCAATTTATGGAAGTTGTGAAAGTTAAGAAATTATTGATTCCCATGCATGCATCCGGGGAAAAATGGCATCCTTCCTATTCTTTTATATGGAGATTTCCGGATGTACCGATTTGGGTACCGTCTTGTGATGGAGAAGTGTATAGAGGAGATATGTAATGAGTACAACATGGTTATTGATTTTATTGACAATGATAGGTGGTAATTTTATTTTAAATATAATTCCAGGATATTTTTTTATAGAAGGGGTCATTGGAATTAATTTGTTTATTCTAGCGATTTCATATTTTTTGTTTAGAAGAGATCCTTTTATTGATGTCAGAGCTAATTCTTTATTTATGTTAGGGTTAACAGTTATTAATATTTTGACGGAATTAGGAATTATGTCTTCTACTATATCATGGATTGCTTTTGCAGCATTGTTTATCTGGTCCTTTTTAGGGGGAGGAAGAAGTAATTAAAGGTTTAAATAAAGAGATATATCGGTATTATCTTGACAATAAAATGACAAAATTCTAAAATTAACCTAGTGCCCTATTCAAGGTGGGATGGGCACGCTTATTTATTTATATGAAATTTTTATAGAAAAATCGAGAAAAGAAAGAGAGGTGACGTCTTTGGAATTAGGAAAAATAATGCTTTTTATGTGTATTACTTTTCTCGTAGCCGGTCTTATCGGTTGCGGTATAGGATATATACTAAGAAAACGCTTAGCAGAGGCTAAAATAGAATCGGCAGAAGAAAAAGCAAGACAGATTGCTATCGATGCGCAGCGATTATTGGATAATACATCTCGGGAAGCTCAGAATCTAAAGAAAGAGGCGATGATGCAAACTCGCGAAGAAATTCATAAACTTCGTGAAGATGTGGAAAAACAAAATCGTGAACGACGTGATGAATTACAGAAGTATGAACAGCGGTTGATTCAGAAAGAGGAGCATTTAGAACGTAGAAGTATTCTAGTAGAAGAACGTGAAGATGACGTAAATAAAAAAACACATCTGTTACAAACACAGCAAGAAGAAGTAGAGAAAGTATATGCAGAACAAAGAGCGAAGCTAGAAGAAATTTCACAAATGACACAAAGTGAAGCGAGAACATTAATTCTTGATAAAGTAGATGCAGATTTAACTCACGAAAAAGCAGTAAGAATTAGAGAAGCTGAAAACGATATTAAGATGAACTCCGATCAAGTGGCAAGAAAGATTCTTGCTGCAGCTATTCAACGAAATGCAGCAGATACAGTTTCTGAGACAACGGTTTCTGTAGTTTCCTTACCTAATGAGGAAATGAAAGGGCGTATTATAGGTCGCGAAGGTCGTAATATTAGAGCAATAGAAACTTTAACAGGTGTGGATTTAATTATTGATGATACGCCGGAAGCGGTTATCCTATCTTGTTTTAATCCTGTACGACGTGAAATTGCTCGTGTAGCATTGGAAGCTTTAGTTAAAGATGGTCGAATTCATCCGGCACGTATCGAAGAAGTCGTGGAAAAAGCTAAGAAAGAAGTAGAAAAAGCTATCATGGAAGCAGGGGAAGCCGCTGTATTGGAATGCGGTATTCGCGGTATTCATCCTGAGTTAATAAAGACTTTAGGGAAGTTACGTTATCGTACCAGTTATGGACAAAATGTACTTCAACACTCCATTGATGTAGCTTATTTTGCCGGAGTATTGGCAGCGGAAGTTGGCGCTAATATTGATATAGCAAAACGTGCAGGTCTTCTTCATGATATAGGAAAAGCGGTTGATAGGGAACGTGAAGGTACACATGTAGAATTAGGTGTTGAAATAGCTAAGCGCTATCATGAACCTGCCGGAGTTGTTGATGCTATTGCATCTCATCACGGTGATGTAGAGGCTCAGTATGTAGAATCTGTTTTAGTGGCGGCAGCAGATGCTGTTTCTGCTGCAAGACCTGGGGCTCGCAGAGAAACTCTTGAAAACTATATTAAACGATTAACAAAATTGGAAGATATTGCTAAATCTTATTCAGGTGTTGAAAATTGTTATGCTATTCAAGCGGGTAGAGAACTTCGTGTTCTGGTAAAACCGGAAAAGGTTACAGAGGATGAAGCTGTTATACTTTCACATAATGTGGCGCAACAGATTGAAAATGAATTGCAATATCCGGGGCAAGTTAAGGTAGTGGTTATTCGAGAAACAAGAGCAACTGATTATGCAAAATAGAGGAGCGATATTCGCTTCTCTATTTTTATGTATAGTAAGATATAGAAATAATAGTTATTATTAATTATGGAGTATTATACGAATCAACATGAAATTTTCTATTATTGGAATTGGAAAAATAAAAGAGTCTTGGATGAAATTAGGTATTGCGGAATACACTAAGAGATTAGCAACTACCGGTAAAATTGAATTTATAGAATTGTCGGAAGAACGAATAGGGAGTCGACCGTCATCTGCGGAACTTATGCAAATATTAGATAAAGAAGCAATTAAATTGTTGAAATGTATACCTGATAGTGCTTGTGTTGTTTTATTGGATATGAAAGGTAAATCGTTAAGTTCAGAGGAATTTTCTAAATGGATGGCGCAACGTATGATTACCGGATATAGCCACTTTTGTTTCATTATTGGTGGTCCCTATGGTAATAGTGATTTATTACGAAAAAGGGCAGATTGCTGTTTTTGTTTAGGGAAGATTACATTAACACATCAAATGGCTCGGCTTATTACTGTAGAACAAATTTATAGAGCTATGAAAATTATGAAAAATGAGCCATATCATTTATAGAACTGAGTTCCTTCTTATATATTGTTCTTTATCTTTAAAATACGATATAATATATAGTATACGAAGTTTTGTTACAGAAAGTGCAGGTATGTTATGGAAAATAAAACGTATAGAGCAAAAGATTTTATGACCAAGTATGTGTTTTCTGTTCCGGCTGAGTGTACAATACATGAACTAATTCATTTATTTGTATCCCATCATATGGATGCTATTCCTGTTACAGGGGATGATAATTTATTGTTAGGGATTGTATCTGAAGGAGACTTATTATATAAAAAAGTAAGACCCTATGTACCACAATACTTGGATGTGCTAGGTGCCAGTGTATATTATTGCGGCTATGGTCATTATGAAAAATCATTTAGAAAATTATTGGCAACAACAGCTAGTGAAATTATGACCAAAGATGTTCGATGTGTAACACCTGAAACTGAAATGGAAACTATTACTACGTTAATGATTGATGAGCATTTAAAAACGGTACCGGTTGTTGACGATAAAAATCGTTTAGTTGGTGTAGTGACTCGTCATGATATTCTATCTGTTATTGCAGCCAATGAAGTTAACATTAATGAAGATAAAGAAAATAGTCATGATTAAAGGAGAGAAAAAGCGGGATGCATCTCGCTTTTTCTTGTTATATATATAATGAAACATTCTATTATTCCTCTTTTTATTCCACATTTAGGATGCCCTCATCAATGTATTTTTTGTAATCAGGTTCGGATTACGGGAAGAAGTACTTCGGTAGAAGCTGATGAAATAAAGAAAACCATTGATTCCTATATAGAATCCGGCTCTTCTGATAGATTTTGGGAAGCTGCTTTTTATGGAGGTTCTTTTACTGCACTTCCTGTTCCGGTTATTGAATCGTTATTAATGCCTGCTTTTAAGGCCTTGAAACAAGGGAAAATACATGCTATCAGATTATCAACTAGACCTGATTGTATTAATGAAGACATCTTGCAATTGTTATCTACTTATGGGGTAACTACTGTAGAATTAGGCGTACAAAGTTTAGATAATAATATTTTACTTACTGCAGAACGAGGTCATACGGCAGAAGATGTTGTTCATGCAGTGAGTTTATTGAAAAAACATCATTTTATAGTTGGGTTACAGTTTATGATTGGGCTTCCGGGGGAAGACTATGCCTCTTTAAGAAGTACCGCGAGAAAAGGTGTAGCTTTAAAACCGGATTTTATTAGGATTTATCCGGTATTAGCATTAAAGGGAACTGTTTTAGGACAAATGATTGCACAGAAGGCTTATCGTCCTGTTTCTATTCATGAGGCGGTTGTAAAAGCGGCATTCTTAAAACGATGGTATAATCGTCACCATATCAAAGTTATTCGCATAGGATTGCAAGCTACTGAAGAATTAAATATGGGAGATGCTATTCTTGGAGGACCTTATCATCCGGCTATGGGGGAAATGGTTGATCAATATATTGCTATGCATCAGATTAAACCGTTCATAATCCATGCAGAACATGCTGAAATTATTTGTTCTCCTCGTGATCGTTCTAAAATAATGGGACAACATCGTAAATCTTGGATACAATATGAACAATTAGTTAAGAAGAGTATTATTTGTAGGGAAGAATTATCCTTACCACAAGGTATTGTTCATGTTTGTGTGGGGGAGAACATTTTTGTGGTATGTATTGATGAGAACTATAGATTAAAAACTAAGTCATATTGACAGTATATTAATGATATAATGTGTAATAATGATAATTCTTGAAATGACTGTAGAACTTTGCTATGATACATATGAATTTTTATATATGTTTATAGAGTTAAAGTTACTTTTGATTAATATAATGTCAGTTTATCAGTATATAAAGCAAATAAGTATTTAAATACAGGAGTGGTTCCTTTTGGAAAAATTAGTTATTAAAGGCGGTCGTCCTTTACATGGACGCGTATGTGTATCCAGTGCGAAAAATGCAGTATTACCAATAATTGTTGCAACATTACTTCCCGATAGTCCCGCTACAATTATTGATGCTCCTAATTTGGAAGATGTAAGAACTATTAGTAGCGTTATTGAGTACTTGGGGGGGAGTGTTATACACAAGGGCAATGAAATGATTTTTGATACATCTATGATTACAAAAACCGAAGCATCTTATGACTTGATGAGTCGTATGAGAGCCTCTTTTTTAGTGATGGGACCTTTATTAGCAAAAAAAAGACATGCCAAAATTGCACTTCCCGGAGGATGTATGATTGGAAGTCGCCCTATTGATTTACATCTTAAAGCTTTTGAAGCCATGGGGGCGGAAATTACTATTGGGAACGGTTTTGTTGAAGCTTTGGCTCCTAACGGATTAAAAGGAGCAACTATTTATCTTGATTTTCCTAGCGTAGGTGCAACAGAAAATATTTTGATGGCAGCCGTATTAGCTGAAGGTAAAACTATTATTGAAAATGCAGCTGAAGAGCCTGAAATCGTTGATTTAGTTACATTCCTATCCAGTATGGGAGCTAATATTAAAGGGGCAGGAACTAATGTTATCCGTATAGAGGGAGTTAAACATTTGTATGGAGCATCTCATACGGTTATTCCGGACCGTATTGAAGCCGGTACTTTTATTATTGCAGCTGCTATGGTTGGTGGCGATGTGGTTATTGAAAATGTACTTACAGAACATTTGAAACCACTTCTTGCTAAACTTAGTGAGGCGGGGGTTGTTGTTGAAAAAGAAATAGATAGTGTACATATTATTAGCCAAGGTCGTATTAAATCTGCAGATATAAAAACTTTGCCTTATCCGGGATTTCCTACTGATTTACAAGCACAGTTTATGGCCATGATGACAGTAGGTGACGGGGTAAGTACTATAACAGAAACCGTTTTTGAAAATCGTTTTATGCATGTTGGTGAATTATGTCGTATGGGAGCGGACATACGAGTAGAAGGAAGAAAAGCTATTGTACATGGAGTTCCTTTTTTACAAGGCGCTTTTGTAAGAGCGACAGATTTAAGAGCCGGAGCTGCTTTAGTGTTAGCAGGACTTGCAGCACATGGTGTGACGGAAATAGGGGATTTACATCATATTGATCGTGGATATGATCATTTGGTGGAGAAGTTAAGAGGATTGGGAGCTGACATAGTTCGTGTCGATAAAGACTAATGCAAGAACACAGGGAAAAATAGGATTTATTCCTTCTTCCGGCTCGTTAATGGATTGGATTGGCAGTCTTGGGGCGGAAGATATTGGAGTCGATTTAGGCAGTTCAAATGTAGTTATTTATATTAAAAACAAAGGACTTGTATTACCTGAATCTTCGGTGGTTGCTATGCGTCATAATTCATCGGATTTTGTTGCATATGGGACACAAGCGGAAGAAATGGAAGGAAGAACTCCTCAGGGTATTTATACTATTCGCCCTATTAAAGAAAGCGCGATTATAGATTATAAGTCTACAGCTTATTTATTGAATTCTATTATTAATCAATCTTATTTAAAAAGAGTATTTTTTCACCCGCGTTTGATTATTTGTGTTCCTGTAGGGATTACAGGTGTACAGCGTAGAGCTCTTTTAGAAGCGGCATTTACTATGGGGGCAAGAAAAACGGTTCTTATAGAACAACCTATTGCTTCTTTAATAGGAACCGGAATTAATATTGAAAATATGGAAGGTGCTATGGTAGTTGATGTTGGTGGAGGAACCGCATCTGTGGCCGTGGTGTCTACACATGGTGTTGTAGTCAGTGATTTCTCGCGTCAAGCAGGATTGGCTATGGATCAAGCTATTATTTCTTATGTAAGAGATAAATATAAAGTAGAGATAGGTAGAAAAACTGCTGAAATAATGAAAATTTCATTAGGGACTATGTGGTATATAAAGGAAGAACAACAATTTTTAGAAGTTTGCGGGTCTTCTTTGGTTACAGGGCTTCCTGTAAAAATTACTGTTACCGGACAGGATGTAGCAGAATCCTTATATCCACTTTTAGAAAATATTTTCCACAAAGTAAGGAATGTTTTACAAAAGACGCCTCCTGCACTTTTAGGTGATATTCGAGAACATGGAATTATGATTAGTGGAGGGGCAGGACAGCTTAAGGGGCTGGATAGGATGATTACTAATTTGACCGGTATACCATCATATGTAGTAGAGCATCCTTTGTATGTAAATGCTATTGGTGCAGGAACTGTATTAGAACATATGAATATCCTCCGTGATGCCTTACAGGATCTAAGATAAAAAAGAGTGCTTATAAGCACTCTTTTTTATAGCAGAAATATTAAAGTTATTTGGATAAAAATGGTACAATAATATATAAATGATTTTATAAACTAATTATGGGAAGTGAGGGATTATTATGAAAAATAAATATAAATTTACTATATTACTAGGGCTTGTTATGAGCATGTTTACTTGGGGAGAATCTTTTGCTTTTGTTCCGCAAATGTCTGTGTTAAGTGGTAAGACTGTAAGTGTTATTGCGGAAGGTACTCGTGTAAAAGAAGGAGATGTTCTTGTATTAGTAGACTCTTTAGTTGGGCCTGTACCGGCTGCTCGCGCAACTGTTGATGGTGTGGTTATAGAAGTTACTGTTGGAAATGGGCAAATTATTGATCAAAATGATCAAGTCGCTGTTATTTCTGAATGACCATAAAGGAGAAATATTTGTAATGAAATGGGATAAGAAATGTAAATTAACAGCTATGATTTGTTGTGCACTTAGTTTGGGTGTTTTATCAACGGCTTTTGCTGAATTTATGTCAGTTTCAGAAGTTAAAGAAGGAATGCATGGGATTGGAAAGACGGTTATTCATGGAACCACTATTGATACTTTCGATGTAGATGTACTTGGTGTTATGAAAAATCGGGGAGCTAATGGAGGGGATCTGGTTTTAGTTAAAGTTTCAGGTCCGGTTATAGATAGCTCTAATGGCATTGCACATGGAATGAGTGGAAGTCCTGTTTATATTAATAACAAATTATTGGGGGCAGTGGCTTACGGGTTTTCACAATCAGGTGGGCGCATTGGTATGGTTACCCCTATTGAAGACATGTTGAAAATTTGGGCAATCGATGACAATAAAGTACAAGTGGATACTTTGAAACCGTCTAAAGATTTAATACCGTTAAATACACCTCTTATGGCTACCGGATACTCCTCTTCGGGATTAGAATATTTAACAAAGAAAATGAAAAATTTTCAAATGGTTCCTTATGCAGCAGCATCCTCTTCAGAAGATACTACCGCTATGCCGTTAGTCCCAGGTAGTTCTGTAGCTGCAACCATGGTTACAGGTGATTTAAAATTAGGCGCTATTGGAACCGTGACTTATGTAGATGATGATCATATTCTTGCATTTGGACATCCTTTCATGTCTAAAGGAAATACTGATTATTTTATGCATAATTCTTATATTTTTACAGTGATTCCAAGCACTTATAGTCCCTTTAAATTAGGGTCTATAGGTGCGGAGATAGGAACTATTAATCAAGATCGTGGTGCAGGTATTGGCGGGATTAGTGGTCGTATACCTTCTTTTATTCCACTTCATACTACTGTTTTTGATGAAGACTTGCATTCTCGTAAAGATTTAAACGTTCGAATGATTAATAATGAAAAACTACTTCCTACATTAACCGCAACTTCCGTTTATAATGCAATAAGCAATACTATAGATAGAGAAGGAGAAGGGACTGTTTCGTTAACATATTCCCTATATCCTAAAGATATAAAGAAAAAAACTTTTAAAAAGAGTAATATGTATTGGTCAACTAAAGATATCTCTTCTAGAAGTGTAGATGAAATATATAATGTATTGGATATTTTAAGTGAAAATAGATTTGAAAAATATGATATACGACAAATTCAGGTAGATATGAGTGTAACTAAAGAACGTAAAACGGCACAAATTTTAGATGCGACCGCTACACCTATGATAGTAAGTCCTGGTGATACGATTTATATCAAAGCGAGATTACAAGCGTATCGGGGAGATATTTTTTATAAAGAACTGACTTTTAGGGTTCCTGATGATCAACCTTATGGAAAAATGATTTTAGAAATTCGTGGAGGAGGAGTGACTCCTTTACCTTATTTAATTGAACAACAAAAATATAATTTGTCTGATGAAATTTTAGATAGACTTCGAGTTTACAAAGATTTTGATCATTTACAAAAAGTATTGTTGAATGAAAATCAAAATAATCAAATAGTTGTTGAAATATTGGATCCGAATGTAAGTATGATTGCTAAAGATGAAACATCCGGTTCTTCTACTGAAATTCAGGGAAAAAAGATAATAACTAAACCGGAATATTTGCATGAAAGAGAGAAGAAAACGCAACAAAATGAGGATAAAAATTCATCTAAAAGTTACGTAAATACTGATTACGTAATTTATGGGGATGGACAATTTTCGTTTACTGTACTTCCTCCTGATAAAAGAGAAGAAGCTTTGAAGCAAATGGTCAAAAAACAAAAAGAACTTATTGCTGAAATGTATCGAGAACAGCAAAGTAGTGATTTAATTAATGAAGAAGAGTCATCTGATTAATTAATATTTTACAAACTAATAGATAACTATTTATTTTAAGGAGAATTTGTTATACTTATACGATAAGTATTTTAAGGAGTTGAGCAGTAGGATGATAACAATGTTGAATTGGTTAGGAAAAGAAACTCTTAATATTTTCCAACAATTAGGAGCTATTGTACTTTTATTAGTATCTACTGTGAAACAATTTTCTAAAATTAACTTACATGAAACTGCTAAACAAAGCTTATCATTAGGTGTAAAATCTTTTTATATAGTGGCATTAACATTATTGTTTACCGGAATGGTTATTTCTGTTCAGATGGCAGGTGTTTTAACACAATATGGGGCAGCATTTTCTATCGGAGGTATTGTAACTATTGCTATCGGGAGAGAGTTGGGGCCTGTCTTATGTGGGGTTGTTCTAGCCGGTAGATGTGGTGCAGCGATTACAGCAGAATTAGGGACTATGCGTGTTACGGAACAAATTGATGCACTACGCTGCTTAGCGGTAAATCCTGTAGCATATTTAGTGGTTCCTCGCGTAGCTGCCTGTATGACGATGCTTCCGCTTCTTAATGTTATGGGAGTGGCTATTGGTATTATTGGAGCTATGATTGTTGCAGCACTTCAACATGGGGTGTCGGCATATACTTTTTTTCATTCTATTCAGGTTTTTTGCGGAACAGAAGATATTTATATCGGACTTATTAAATCTATTGTTTTTGGAATGATTGTTGCATTGGTTGGATGTGATAGGGGGATGACTTGTGCAGCAGGAGCGGAAGGTGTAGGTAAAGCTACTACACAATCTGTAGTTTATTCCATAGTTATGCTTTTTGCTGCTAATTATTTATTGTCATCTTTTTTATTTTAAAAGAGTAGGAGTCAAGTATGATTGAAATAGAAAATCTTAATCAATCATTTGGCAATAGACATATTTTGCGAGATGTAAATTTACAAATCAATAATGAAGAAACTTTAGTAATATTGGGTGCATCCGGCAGTGGAAAATCAACATTACTTAAACTCATCATAGGTTTAATAAAACCGACTTCCGGTAAGATTTTTATAAATGGAAAAGATATTACTCTTATGAATGAAGATGCGTTAAATGAACAACGCATTCATATGGGAATGGTATTTCAATATTCTGCACTTTTTGACTCTATGTCAGTAAAAGAAAATATTGCATTTGGTATTCGCCAGCATCGACAGTGCTCAGAAAATGAAATTGACACAATAGTTAAGGAAAAACTTCATTTGATAGGTTTAGATGATATACAAGATTTAATGCCTGCTAATTTATCCGGTGGTATGAGAAAAAGGGTTAGTTTAGCTAGAGCTATTGCATTAGAGCCGGATATTATTTTGTATGATGAACCAACTGCAGGATTAGATCCTATCAGAGCTACAGATATCAGTTGTCTTATTAAACGTACACAGGAAGTTATGCATACAACAAGTATTGTAGTAACACATGATTTAAAATCTGCATTTTATTTGGCAGATAGAATTGCCTTTCTTTATGAAGGACAGTTTTTATTCATTGGTACAACTGATGAATTAACACGATCAAAAGATAATAGGATACAACAATTTATTCAAGGAAAAGGAAGTTTCAATCAATCCTTATCTATGGGAGGTGAATCAGGATGAAGTGGTCAACAGAAACTAAAGTAGGTGCATTTGCTTTTGTTGGAATCATTCTGTTTTCCGGTATGATGTTTGAATTGAGCTCTATGGTTCTTTTTGGAAAAAAAGGATTTGAGGTTACTGGCTGTTTTACTGAAGCAGAAGGTATAGAACCGGGAAATCCTATTCATTATGTAGGAGTTGAAGTAGGGCGTGTAGATAAGGTAGCGGTAAAAAATGGAGAAGCTGTATTAACCTTGCGTTTTTATGATGGAAGTGAAGTTCCTGTAGATGCAGAATTTTCTGTTCAAGAAAGTAGTATTATGGGTGGGAAATATATCAAAGTTAATGGAGGACATTTAAATAACGGTATATTAAAATCCGGTGCAGTTATTCATGGAGATGGGGGGAATACTATTAATACTGCCATGAATAAGCTTGATAAATTAATTGATACGGCGCAAATTATGGTAAATGGGATTAATGCTATTGTGGCAGATCCTAATTCACAAGGATCAGTAAAGAGTACATTAAGAAATGTAGATCTTATGACACAAAATCTCACCTTTCTTACTGAACAAGGTATAGCTATTGCTAATGAAGTGGATACTATGGCAGCACAAATGAATTCACTGCTTTATCAATTCAATGGCGATGGAAAGGCAGTTGAAGATGCTAGAGCTATATTAGATAATTTAGCTGTTACTTCAGCTAACGCTAGGAATTTATCAGGGCAGGCACAACAGGTATCCGGGAAATTAAGTAGTTTTACAAGTAAAGATCATTTGGATGTGCAAGGGACATTATTATATAATACAAAAAATAGTGAATTTTCTCCTGATTTTAATATACGTATTGGTGGAGACACCTTTATGCGTTTAGGTGTAGAGTCTTTAGGTAATGGCTCCTTAGTTGATGCTGTTGTTGGAAACAAAAAATCTAAATTTGATTTCTATGGAGGAATTATTCGAAGCAAATTTGGAGGAGGAGTTTCCTATAAAAATAAAGATTGGAATTTTAATGCGGATATATATGACCCAAATAATCTAACACTCAGATTAAGAGGTGGTCGAGCTATATCATCTAATGTATATGTAATTGGCCAATCGATATTCCCTCATAGCCGCGAAGGTGGCGGAGAATACTTTGGAATAGGATATATGTATTAATAGTTTAGAAAGGTTGGGAATATACTATGAATAAAAAAATGTATGCAATCTTAGCATCTTATATTATATTAACTGTGAGTATGGGAGAACAGGCTTTAGCATTTGAAACAGACAAGATCCCTACTTCTACGAATGTGCAAGTTACTAATGATATATTAAAAAAACAAGAAAAACTTCCTGTTTATAATAGAGTACTTAATGAGAATAATATGCTTCTCCAAAAAAATTTATCTGTAGAGGAGCAATCTTTTATATTTAATAAAGATAAGGAAGTTTTGAATATTAATCTTCATGATGCAGTAGCTACTGCTATTAATAATAATCGAGATATACGTCTATCTGCATATAAGCTGGAAAAAGCGGAAGCCGCTATAGGCGAAGCCTCTGCCAGTAAAAATCCTACTATCTCTTATAGTTTCAATGGTGGGCGTTCTAAAGTGAAGAATCAAGTAAGCCTTCTTTCTACCGCCTACTCTAACGGAGTTAATGTAGTTTGGCCGTTGTGGACCGGTGGGGCAGCAGAAGGTGCTATTGATACTGCAAGATATACTAGAGATATTGCACATGTTGCACTATATGAGAAAGAAGCAGATATTAAATTAAGTGCAACTACAGCTTATTATAAATATTTACAAGCTGTTAATTTATCTGATGTAGCCGAAGAATCAGTCAGAAACCTTTCCGGACATTTTACTAATGTTCAACAACAATATGCGGCAGGGATTGTTGCTAAATTAGATGTTTTGTCCTCTAATGTTTCTTTAGCTAATGCTAAAGAAAAGGAAATTGCAGCTAAAAATGGTAAGGACGTAGCAGAAGCAAATTTAAATAACATTATGCGTTTGCCGATGAATACACAACTTATTACAACAGATAAACATTTTCCTGAACCGGAAATTGATATCACTTTGGAACAAGCGATAGGTATGGCGCAAAAGTATCGCTGGGAACTTATTCAAGCTGAATATAATGTAAAGATTGCAGAAGAAAGAATATCTATTGCTAAAGCCGGATATATGCCGACTGTATCTTTATCAGGTGGTTATACTTGGAATGACAAAGATTTTCCGGGGTTTAAAAATCAAGGCTGGACTATAGGTGGAGGTGTAAGTTGGCACTTATTTGATGGTGGGGCCACTAACTCTAAAATAAAGGAAGCTAAGGCAGATTTAAAAATTGCAGAAGAATTTTTGCTTAAAGCAAGAGAAAGTATTGAGTTAGAAGTACGCCAAAATTATTTAAATGTATTTGCAGCTAAAGAACAAATTCGTGCAACAGAAGCAGCTGTACAACAAGCAGAAGAAGCTTATAAGATTGCAACAGTTCGCTATACATCCGGGGTTGGTATTAATTTAGATGTATTGGATGCACAATTATTACTTAACCAAGCTAGAACTAATTATATTACAGCTTTATATGATTATAATATTGGTATAGCTACATTAGAGAAAGCAATGGGTATTCCAGCGGTTATACATACAAAATAAAATTATAGTAAGTGGGAGCGCTTATAAGTGAGGCACATGTGGACTAAGCGATGGGGTGTATTAGGAGCTATTTTTGTATTGTTGCTCCTGATAGCTACAGTGTTGGCACGTTTTTGGTTTGTACCGGCTGTCAACAATGCAGCAGAAACTGTCGTACAAGAAAAAATTAATGGACAACTTTCTTGGAAAGAAATAGAACTTACTCCAAGCTATAATATTCGATTGAGAGAGATAGAATTAAAGGATATCTATGGCAGAGATGTATTAAAGTTGCCTGAATTAACTGTAGAATGGTCTATATGTGCTTTAATGCGCTCTTTTTTTGATAATGGAAATAAACTGGGAGCTATTACTAAAGTCATTCTTGAACAACCTACTTTCATAATAGTTAAAGAACAAGAATGGAATTTCAAAAATCTTATTAAAACTGATGATAACGAACAAAGAGCTTCTTTTTATGGGCGGGTAATTATAAAAGGTGGACGTGTTTTAGCTACTGTTAATAATGTTGAAATTTATACTGAAAATGTAAATGGTCAGCTTTATTGGGATGATGAACAGGCAATTCATGGAGCAGTAAGTTTTCTTTATAACAAGGAAAACTTAGTAGGAGATTTTTATTATTATGATGATAAAGACTTTAAAGGAAAATTTTCTCAAGGAAAGTTTTCTATAAAGTTGTTAGAAAATATAGGAATTGCACTTCCTGAATCATTGAAAGATATTAAAAATGTAGATGGGGAACTTCATTTGCAAACCAGTTCTTTTTGGTGTAAAAATGGAGTACTTACATATCATTTGGAGGGTGCTTTACAAAATGTTTTAGCAGATTATAAGAGTTATCATATATCTAATGGTAGCTGTGATTTTAATTTGTATAATAATAGCATTTATGTAAAAAAATTAGCCGCTAAAGTTAATGGACAATGGATTACAGGTACATTTTCTGCAGATTGGATTAAAGAAACAAGTTTATATGGTGATTTTCACTTGAATCATACAAATATTTCTGATTTATTTATAAATGAAACTTTAACAGGAAATTTATCTGGAGATATTCATGTGTCCTATTTTGACGGAAAAACTACTGCGACCGGAATGGTTTATGGAAAAAAAGTTGGGGTAGGAGAAAATATTGCAGATGAAGTACGAGGGGGATTTTCTTGGGATGGAGAAAACTTTCAAGTGATTTCCGGGGAACTATATACCGGTAATGGTTACATTGTAGGGAATGCTCTTTATCATAGTACAGATAATACTTTTACTATTGATGCATATGCAAAGC
This sequence comes from Dialister pneumosintes, assembly GCF_001717505.1. Lineage (NCBI taxonomy): Bacteria > Bacillati > Bacillota > Negativicutes > Veillonellales > Veillonellaceae > Dialister > Dialister pneumosintes. Next base: position 696,207 of record NZ_CP017037.1, on the reverse strand, counting down.
AAGCAGATTTAAAAAATATTGTAAAATCTATAGGTATAGAAGGGATAGTTACAGGACAAATTTCTTTACAAGGGAATTATACGGACACGATACATCTTTTATCTGCCAATGGAGATATACAAGGTGAAAATATTAGAGGGTTCGGAATTAGAGCCCAAGCTGTTTCAAGTAAGTTTTCTTATAATGAACAGGATGGATATATGATAATATCCTCTAGCAATATATCTTATAAAGATCTGCTTTTAAATTCTTTAACTGCTACTATCAGTAAATTAGGAGATAATTATTATATTTCTTCTTTAGATGGAAGAAGTGGCGCAGGGAGCGTTCATGTGGATGGCGTTTATTCAACCTCGCATATGGATTTAAATACACATGTTGTAAATATAGACTTAGAACCGTTTTCCTCTCTGGTTGGTATAAATATGTCCGGAGCAGGGGCTTTTAAAGGCACTCTTAATGGTAATTTAGAACATCCTGTACTTAGCGGTCGTGTATATGCTACTGATGGAGAAATACATGGGGTACCTTATAATGTGATTCAAGGAAATCTTTTAATGACTTCTGATGAAATCATTTTTGATTCTATTCATTGGAAAGATAATAAAGGTATGCACGTTGTTACCGGTGCTATTGGACTAAAAAATGAAAAAAAGTTAAATTTGCAAATTAACAGCAGTAATATACGTATTGAAAATATTTTAAAAGCGGGTAATTTACCTTATGAAGTAACCGGGTGGGTCGATAATGATATGACGATTACCGGAACAATAGATATGCCTATAATTGATGGAGATATTGTTGCACGAAATGGTTCTGTGATGGGAGAATTATTTCAAAGTTTTTCTACTCATTATAGTTATAAAAATGGACAATTATCTTTAAATAACGGTATGGGAAATATATATGATAGCAATATATTGTTACATGGAAATATTTCTTCCGATGCATTGGATCTAGAAGTTAATTTAACCAATGTAGATGTAAGGCGTATTTTACAGAAGGACAGTGTAGATGGAAAAGTTACACTGCATGGGCATGTAAGTGGAAATATAACATCTCCTCGTTTTATTGGAACTGTTGAAAGTGAGCAGCTGAAAATTGGTGATGCTTATATGAAACATTTATCTGCGCAAGTGGAGTATTTCAATCAGGTTTTATTTGTGAATCAGGGGATTTTTCAACAAGGAACAGGAAGCTTTACATGGAAAGGAAGTATAAATATCGAGTCGGGGGTTATTAATGGGGTGCTACAATTTTCAGAATGGGATATATCTGAAATTGCTAAGTTTATGCAAGTATCGTTGTATGAAGTGTCAGGTATCGTAAATGGTAATATGCATTTAAGTGGAGATATTAATAACTTAAATGTGGATTTATTAGCAAATATAGTTAGGGGGCAAGTAGGAGAAACTTTAATCTCTGAAGGGAAGATTGATTTATCTTATAAAAATAAAGCATTAATGATACGATCCTTTAGAATACCGGTTGGAAGTGGTTTGTTGGCAGCCAAAGGATTTTCTACGCCGGATGGGGAACTTGATATTCAAGTGGCAGCTAAAGATATGGATATTTCATGGATTCCTAGAATAGTCGGAAAAACCGATACTTTTGTTAAAGGACATTTAACTGCCGGGGTAAAGGTTAATGGAACAGTAGATAAACCGAATGCAGAAGTATCTATCGGGATAGATAATCCATCCTATGACGGAACTGATTTTGATAAGCTGTTTATTATGGGAACAGTTGCAGATGGAAAGATATTTATTAATCAAGGCTTAGCAACTAAAGGGCCTTATAAAGCATCTGTTTCCGGTTCTATGCCGATAAGTTTTATTACTCGTAAAAATCTATCTAGTAACATTCCATTTAATTTATCTTTTAACTTAGATCATGCCGATCTTAATTTGCTTGCTATGTTAAGTAAGTCTGTGGCACAAGCAGAAGGACCTATTCATGGACAGTTAAAAGTAACTGGAGATTGGGACGATCCTTTATTAACAGGGAATATTATTGTTAAAAATGGCAATATCATTTTACAAACGATGAAGGAACCATTATCCGGTATTAATGGAGCTATTGACTTTAATGGAAAATCAATGAATGTTAATGTTAATGCGGATGTCGGAGAAGGAGTTACTTCTGCGAAAGGTACTATTGGATGGAATAAAGGAAAAATTATTACTTATAATGGGGAAGCACATTTGCATGCTCCTTCTATAAAATCTGTTTATTATACTGGAGCCTGTGATGCTGATTTTACTGTTGAGGACTTGTATGGCACACCTGAGTTAAAAGGAAACATCATAATCCATGATGCAACTATAGATGTTCCTCTTTCTTTAGAGTCCGATGATAATTCAATTCCTCTTGCAGCACAAATTGATATTACTATTGGTGATAAAGTCAAGTTATATAATAGTTTAATTTATGATTTGGTAATTAAAGGGAATATTAAGATTGACGGACTGTTATCAGAACCGATTACAACAGGGCGTGTAGATATTCTACAGGGGAATATTCATTATTTATCGAATGTTTTTAATGTATCAGAGGGATATGCTATTTGGGGTGGTGCATCAGAATCACTACTTCCGGTAGTACATCTTAAAGCAAATAGTAAAGTGAGCAACTATAAAATTGCAATGAAATTAAATGGTGTGCCGGGAGATTTTAAATTTGAACTTTCAAGTGAACCGATACTTAATGATTCACAAATTGTAATGCTACTTACTACGAATACTGATTTATTAGGAAAAAATGAAGAGGGCTTACAAAATGCTCTGTTTAATGCCGGTTTGCAAATGGTATTTAATAGCAGTGGTGTACAAACTTATGTGAAAGAGTTAGTAGGGTTGGATTATATAAATATCACGTCAAGTTTAATGGATGGTTATGAAGGCGTTGCTGCACAACATAATAATTACTACTATATTAAGATTGGAAAATATTTGTTTAATGATTTTATGTTAATGGCAACTACCGGTATTAATAATGAGCAGAAGAGCGTTGGATTTCACTACGACTTAAAATCACGTGTCGGTATATCAGCATGGTATAATAGTAACCACGATACATATATTGGTGCTGATTGGAAATTTAATTTTTAGGAGAGTCATATGCTTGCGGAGTATATACAGTCTCTAAAAGGGCTTAATAAACTTACACAACAAGAAGAATCTTTATTGTGGCATAAATTTAAAATAGAGGGACAAATAGAAGCGAGACAAGAGTTAATTGAGCATTATCAACTCTTAGTGTTTAAAGAGGCACTAAAGTATCAACTACAAGAGACTTTAATTCTTGATTTAATTCAAGAAGGTGTAGTAGGGCTTATGGAAGCAGCTGAACGATATAATCATACTTCAGGTGTGGCATTCTCTTTATATGCACTGCATAGAGTGCGTGGTAGAATGATTGATTTTCTTAGAATTGCACAGAAAGAACTTCTTTTTGATCAACAAGATGAACAAATACAGAATCCGCTTTTTAATAAAATGGTTCCTGATGTAGCTTTTGAATGTGCTGATAGAAGAGAACTTAATAAAGCTATTGAGCAAGCATTTGAAAGATTACCTAAAAGAGAAAAAGATGTAATACAAAATGTGTATTACCAGGAAAAATCTGCGTTGGAAACTGCAAATATAATGGATGTAAGCGCAACTTATGTATATCAGCTTGAAAAGAAAGGGATTCGGCGTTTAAGAGGGATACTTTCCAAGCTTATGCACGAGAGGAAGTGGCTTGAAAATAAGTGAATATAGAAGATAAATGAAGAAAATGATAGATAAATCAAGATTTCATCAATGTTTGATGGTTTACTTTATATAATAGATATCCGATTATTTTAAAAAGGAGGAATTCCTATGCCTGGAGATAAAATAAGTCGGGTGAGAGCTATTCGTAAGTGGCTAGAAAAAGCAGAAAAATCATTTTCCAGCCAAAAAAATTTATCAGGAGAGCTTAATTTAATTATGGCTCGAGCAGAAATACAACGGCTAGATGAGGTTCATAAATGGGCAAATACTAAAAAATGGTGTATTCGAACAGGAACCTTTATAATAGCAATAACTATATTTATAGGTGGCTCTTTTTTTCACAAGGGTATAAATGTAACTTCAGATAATATTCGAAAGGATAATTCTGAAGTAGAGTCTCAATTTTTAGTTGATACTGCTAAAGGAATTAGTATCACTACATCTTCAGATATAGTGAAACAAGAAAATATAGATTACGCAGATACTCAATTACCAAAGTCAGAACTTAATTCGGTAGAAGCATCTGAAATAGCAATAAATAGTCAAGGTTATGAAGAAAGCATAGAAAATCATATGTCAATAGCATCCGAACATATGATAGAATCAAACTCTATAATGAGTGCAAGGGAAATACAAAGCGTTGTTGGTGAAGCTGGACGTGCATTGCGCGGTCAGTAATTATATATTAAGTATAAATAAAGTTTTATTTTTAGGAGGATTTCAATCAATGACTATACAGTATAAGAAAACATTATTAGCGTCTGCTATCGTAATGTCGCTTACTGGATTTAATGTTTATGCAGCTAATGGTTCTCATGTAACAGAAAGCCAAATGTTTAATGTTAACCGTGGAGAAATGGAAAGTATGTTAACAGAAACAGAACCGGTTTCTGTTACAGTTCCTGAAAGTATAGACATGTCGATGGAATCTTTTACTGAAGAAACTAATTCCGGCATAATGGATAGAAGCATTCAAGGTATGACAAATTCATCTTCCGTAGGTGATGCTTCTATGTATCTAGCACCTTCCGATAACGAAGAGATTGCCAAAGCTGTCGGACAAAAATTGACTTCCATTGATTTTTCAGGGGTGCCTGAAGAGGTAAAAGCACAATTATTACCTTTAGTGACAGAAAAGATTGGAGATTCTATATCGATGGAATCTATTCATAAGGATATAGCTGCATTAGGTGGCACAGGAGTTTTCTCACAGATTTCTCCTATGTTTAAAGCAGTTCCTGAAGGAATGGACTTGACTTTTGTTATGGTATCTAATCCAATTATTCATAAGGTGGATTTTGAAGGTAATACAGTTTTTTCTAATGCAGAGTTAGAATCTATTATGCAAATTCCGTCAGATAGTGTTTTAAATTTTGCATTAGTATCTCAACATGTAAAAGAAATTGAAAATCTTTATTTACAGCAAGGATATATTTTAGTTTCTATTAATGATATTACAGTTACAGAAGATGGAACGCTTAGAGTTAAAATTGCGGAAGGTAATGTTGAAGATATCCAACTTATTGGTAATGAAAAGACCAAGGATAAGGTAATCCTTAGGGAACTTAGACTGAAGAAAGGAAAACCGTTTAACAAATATTTAGCAAGTCGAAGTATAGAACGCCTTTATAACTTAGGCTTCTTTGAAGATGTTAATATGCGATTGCTTCCAAGTGATGTTAATGATCACAATGTAATAGTAGAAATTGATGTAATAGAACAGAAAACAGGTGTTGTAACTGTTGGGGCAGGATACTCTCATTCTGATGGAATGGTGGGAATCTTGGAACTTGGTGAAAATAATTTCCGTGGAACAGGTGATAAAGTAAATCTCCATTGGGAATTTGGTGGTTCTTCTAAAGGGAAAAATTATGAACTCTCTTATACGCATCCATATATAAATGATAATGGAGATTCTTTAGGTGTATCTGTCTTTGATCGTCGTTATAGTTATGATGATTATGATTCTGACGGACATACTATTGCTGAATACGATAAGAGAAAGAAAGGTTTCAACATTAGTTGGGGACATGTTAGCGGGGAATATCGTACACATCGTTTTGATTTCCAAACCGTTAGAGAATCTTATGATAACAGAAATGGATTTAAACCCGGATCCGTTATGTTGAAATATTTAAAAGATAATAATATTGCCGATTATACACAATCTGATTGGTATAAAAAGATTATGGAAAACTTTGGGCGTACCAATAGTTTTACCTATACGCATGTTTTTGATAATCGAGATAATTACTACAATGCAACCAAAGGGCGTAGACTATCCTTCTCTGCAGAAGTTGGAGGACATGGTCTCGGTGGTAATTATGATTATTATAAATTTACTGCAGAAGGTCGTTTTTATAGGGCATTAAGTAATGGACATGTATTAGCATTACGTGTAATGGCAGGATATGTGAATGGTAACATTTCCTATAATAATTTATTTGATTTAGGTGGTTCAGATTCACTTCGTGGATATGAAGATGACCAGTTCAAAGGACGTAAAATGTATGAAGCTACATTAGAATATCGTGTGCCTGTAAGTAAAAAAGTGGAAGCTGTATTATTTACAGATGTAGGTAGTGCATGGGATATTCAGGAAGGCAAGATGCCTTGGTATAAGGATGATAACTCCATTCATGCATCTGTTGGTGTAGGTCTCCGTTTGCAAACGCCAATCGGTCCGGTTAGACTTGATTATGGTCATGGAGACCGCAATAAGTTCCATTTTAGCTTTGGTGCACAGTTCTAAATGGGAGAGTGATAACTGTGTTTCCTTCTACACAAAAGAAATTAAAAATAGCTTTATGTGCAGGTATGTTAGGAGGAGTATTATTATTCCCAAATGTAAATGTGGAGGCATCCCCTATACAGGAAGTAACAGTTGATTTGGTTTCAACAGATGAAGAGATGCCGGCTTCTGTAAAACAACGTGTTGAGGCAAGTATAATCGCAATTGGCAATCGTATTTTAGTAGGAAAAGAAAAAGATCTTTTCCTACTAAATCAATCTCAATATAATGTAGTCTTGTCGGATATTGTTAATAGAGTAGTTGCCGGCTATATTGTTTCCGGTTTAGAAATGGAATATGGAACCACAACGGTAATGCATATTAAACTTTCTCCGGTAGGACAAACTATAAAGAAAGTAAATACGATTATTGAATATAGAAATATAATGCCATTGGCACAAGAATTGATTCAGGAAGATTTAGTAAATATATCTCATCAGATGAGTAATTTACTTATAGGTCTTCCTGTAGATTCTCTTGGATGGGCAGAAAGTGTTTCTCAAACTGCAGGACAACAAATAGTTAATCAGGCATTACCGGAATTTGATGCTCATTTTAAAGTAGATTCAGGGGAAGAGACTACAGTTCATATTTCACTTGTACCAAGAGGTGAAATTATTAGAACCGGAAAACTTACTTTTAGAAAGACCACAATACCAAGGCTTTTTATGTATAGAGCAACAAGTAAAACGGAACAAACAATGTGGGATTTGGAGGGACTACCTGTAGACTTTGTTGTTAGACATAGAGAAGAGATTTCAATGTATATGAAAAATATGTTGGAACAAGATTCTTTTGTAAAACAATATGATTTAGATATTGAAACATTACTTCACCCGGGGATTGAAACGGAACTTTTGGTAGATGCACTTACTGATCATTGGATTATTCAAGGTGAAGCTTGGTTGGATATAGGTCATGAGGGAAAGAAAAATACTGCTATTAATGGGTTTTTAGGACATTATGTTGGTACAAATGATGTAGTATTTGGTGAAGTTCGTTTTTATCCAAGTCCAGTAACCTTTAATGTATTTGGTGGATGGCAACATTATTTCGGAAAAGCATTTTATATGGGAATGAAATATAATTTCTCAAATAATGAAATACACTATTTAGTGCATAAAGATTTCGGTACATCATGGGCTTTTCAATATGATAGAAATTTTACAGATTCTATTGATGAAATAGGAGTTTTATATAAGTTGCATAATTATATGACTATTGAATACATTTATAATAACGAAGAAGGAAATTGGCTTCGACTTATTGTTAATTTATAAGAGGAGAGAAAATAATATGATGTCATCATTAGGAAGTAAAAAGAATGTTAAAATTTTTTCACTTGCATTAGCAGGTGTATTTATTGCATCGATTGCCGGTATGGCATTGGTGTCTATGGGGGATGTTGCTAACGCTTCTCCTACTTCAGATATTGGTGTAGTAGATCAACAAGAAGTATTAAAAAACAATCAAATGGTAGCAATGGAATACCAGAAGAAACTGCAAGAAACAGCAAATCAGACAAAGAAAGATTTTGATACTAAAGCAGAAGGTTTAAGTGATGAAGAGAAAGAGAAGCTTTATGCTGATATGAGTCAAGAATTTAATGAAAAACGAGTTGCTATTGAAAAAGATATGAAAGATCGTATTGAAGGTGTAGTAAAGTCTGTTGCTTCTAAAAAAGGACTCTCTCTTGTAGTAGAAAAGAGTGCTGTTATTTATGGAGGTACAGATATTACTAAAGAAGTGTCTGATGCTATGGCACAACAAGCAAATAAATCAGCAGGTACAGATTCAGAAAAGAAGTAAGGTAATTTATGAAATCTCCGATTAAAATAGGTATAGTATTAATTGTTTTATGTATTGCTATAGGGACGATGTTTTCTTTTTATGAACACAAAAAAATAGAAAGTGTAAGCTCTATATATGGTGTTATTGACTTAGAAACGGTAGTAAAAGCACATCCCAAGTATAGCGAATATTTTAAACTAGAGACAGAATATGACAATCTTTTGAATACTTATCAAGCGGAACAGAAACATTTTATCTCTATTGCATCTAATCAAGAGAAAATTACTCATGCGATACAAGGGCAATTGGTTGCTAAAGCGAAACAAGAAGAATATATCGCTAAAGTAAAAATCAAAGAAGAAGAACTGAATCAAGGTCTGAGACAGCTATATGAAGAAATATCTCAAAAGCATTCTTTACAAACAGGAGATGCAATAGTAAGTAAATTGTCTGCTGAAGATAGTAATCAACTTACTAATTTGCAACTACAATTATCTACATTGGAACTTTTTGATGTAGATAAACAAGAAAAGACACAAAAAATAGCTGCTTTATTGGATAAGAGACATATAGAAGTCGGTTCTATGGTTGGTTGGACATCTGCTGAAGTGGAAAGAATGGAAAGTGCTAAATCGGAGGCATCTAAAGAACTGGAATCCTATGCAAAAACAGTAGGAGAAATGATTATGCAAGAACAGCCTCTTGAAAGAATGAATCACGCTGCCTTAATAAATCAACTACCTGAATTTGATTCATGGGACTTACAATGGAAGCAGCGTATCAGTGATAAGCAAAATCAAATGGCTGTATTAAAAAAACAAATTATGGATGATATACAAAGGAATGCGGTCTCTATTGCACAGGCTAAAAATTTAAAAATGATATTTGCTAAACACGAAGTAAATATAAATGCTATAGATGTTACCGGAGACTTGGTAGATGCTGTATTGCGTGATGAATAAATGGAGGGATGTAACATGGGACAGCCAATGTGGAAAAAATTGGCATGTATAGGATTGATTATGGGAACAACCATATTGTCCGGATGTGGCAATCAAGAGAAAGTAGCGGTGGTTGATTATCAAAAAATTGAGATGAAATCTGCTAAAGTACAAACTATTGAGAAGGAAATAGAAGCGAAGAATAAAGAAATTGGAGAACACCTTTCTGCTGTACAACAACAAGATATTTCTGATGAAGAGTTGCAACAAAAATATGTAGAAGCACAGCAAGAACAAGCGATTTTTATTCAAAGTAAACAAAAGCAATTGCAATCTCTTATTGAAGCACAATGTCAAAAGATTGCAAAAGATAAAGGATATACAATTATTATGCGTAGTGGAATGGTACCTGATGGAGCTACCGATATTACGGATGAAGTACTTACCGGTTTAGATTAAATTATAAAAACTTGCCTAATATGTAATGGAGATACGTGATGAATAAAACAACGGCTGAATTAGCAGAAATAGTTGGTGGACAATTATATGGAGACCCTACACATATAATTTCAGATGTAAAAGGAAGTAGAGCTGCGGGAAATTCACATGTTACTTTTGCGCAAGGAATTTATCTGGAGTACATAGAGGAGTGCAATGCAGGCGTTATTTTAGTTGATGAATTGCCACAAAATTTTACTAAAAATATTATTTTGTGTGATGATGCAAAATATGCTTTCAGTCAATTGGTGGAATTATATCATCCGGCACCTCAATTTTTACCGGGTATACATGATACAGCTATTGTAAAAAAATCAGCAGTAATAGATGAAACGGTAACGGTTATGCCTTATTGTGTTATTGATGAATATGTACATATTAAAGAGGGAACGGTTTTATATCCTTATGTATATGTGGGGAAAAATGTACAAATAGGTAAAAATTGTGAAATTAATCCCGGTGTGGTTATTCATGAAAATACAATTATTGGAGACAATGTTACCCTTCGTGCTCATGCTGTTATTGGTGGGCAAGGTTTTGGATTTGCTACTGATGAAAAAGGGCATCATACACATATTCGACAAATTGGAAATGTTGTTTTATATGATGATGTAGAAGTTGGAGCATGCAGTACAATAGACAATAGTACTATGGATAGTACTATTGTTGGGAGAGGAACAAAGATTGATAATTTAGTTCATCTTGGGCATAATGTAAAAATGGGAGAAGATTGTTTTTTGTGTGCACAAGTTGGGGTGGCAGGAAGCACTACTGTAGGAAACAATTGTGTTTTAGCAGGTCAAGCAGGAGTAACCGGGCATACAACAATTACTGATAGAGTAACACTTGGCGGGAAAACAGGGGTGATTGGGAAAATAGATAAGCCGGGCGAGTATGTTGGATTTCCTGCTATACCACGTAGTGAATGGGGGCGCACTCAGGTTTTAACTTCTCGTCTTTCGGAAATGAGAAAACAATTAAGGCAACTTCAAAAGGCAGTTGAACAACTAATCGGCAATAAGTGATTTTTATACTGAAAAAGGTGCAGTTTGCATCTTTTTTTGTTATAAGTATGAGGTCTATATGAAAGGTAATTATTTTTTATTAAAAAGTTTAAGCTGGTTTTGCTGTAAACTTTCTGAGAACCAATCAAAAAAATTAGGAGATAAACTAGGAGAGTTTTTTTGGTTGTTAGTACCGAAAAGAAGAAAAAAGTTAGCAGTACAAAATATACTACGAGCAGGTATTACTACTGATGAAAAAGAAGCGGAGCAAATTGCAAAAATATCTTCTGTTCGATTTGGCGAATTGGCTGTATCTATGTGTAGATTTCCCCTTTTAACGAAAGAAAATATAAAAGACAAGGTGACTATTACGGGCAAAGAAAAGTTGGATAAACTTATCGAAGAAGGGAAAGGTTGCATTCTTGCAGCAACACATTGTGGAAATTGGGAAATAGAAGGTGCGGCTCTGGCTTTGTATGGTTATCCTATTCTTTCTGTTGCAATGCAGCAAGTAAATAAAGAGTTTGACCAGTTTTTAACTGAATATAGATCTATGGTAGGACAAACTGTCGAATATAAAACAGGAGTTCGAGACATGTTAAGGAGACTTAAGCAAGGATATTTTGTAGGGCTTCTTTGTGATCAAGATCCGGGAAATACAGGAATAGGTTCTATGTTTTTTAAACAAATGACACTTACACCTTCCGGTCCTGCTCATTTCTCTATTTTATGTAATTTACCGGTAATGACTGCTTTAATTCATGAAACAGAAGCAGGGCATTATGAAATTATTATTGGAGATCCGATTATTCCTGATGAAGGATTAGATAAGAAAGAAGCAATTCATAATGTAACCGATAAAATCAATCAACGATTGGAAAATTGGATAAAGAAATACCCGGGGGAATGGTTTTGGTTGCATAATAGATGGAAATGGACAGATCGATTACATCCGGAATGGAAATAAAATATGTTAGAGGTATATGAATACCAAATAAAAAGGGAGACATAGAAAATATTTGGGATATTATTATTTTTAAAAGAAAAGGTAATCAATAAGTTTCCGTATTTTTTATCATGGTTAAAGTACTATAAGCGGTAAAAATATTATTTTATTCACTTATGGGATATACAGTTATTCCGGGCAGCATTAACGGGATTCACGTGGGAAATAGGTCAATTATTATGACGATGTATCATAGAATTCTTTTAGAAGACCATTCTATTATTAATAAATAAACAGAATATATCTTTAATTTATGCAAACAAAAAGACTATCGATTGATAGTCTTTTTGTTTATTACTTTACTTTGTTTTTTAATATCCCTATAGGATCAATTGTAATTTCAATTTCATCCCCTTTTTTTAAGAATTGAGGTGGGTTCATTGCCATTCCTACTCCGGAAGGAGTACCTAGTGCAATTATATCACCGGGAAGTAATGTCATGCCTTCAGACAGAGATGCAATAATTTTAGGAATAGAAAAAATAAAGTCGGAGCTGGAACTTTCCTGTCTTAAATTCCCATTTACTTTTGTATAAATCGTAAATGGGAATGGCCAAGCACCTACCATTATAGATGGACCCATAGGACAAAAAGTATTTAAGCTTTTACTCTTAAACCATTGTCCTTGTTTATTTTGTAAATCTCTAGCGGTTATATCATTGATAATTGTATATCCGTAAACATGTTTTATTGCTTCTTCCTCTGAAATGTCGGTACCTTGCTTTCCAATAATAACAGCTAATTCTCCTTCATAGTCTAATTTAGAGGTTATATCAACATGAGAATCAATGAGTTCATTAGGTCCGATTACAGATGTGTTGGATTTAGTAAAAAAAATAGGTGTTTCAGGAAGTGTATTTTGAAAAAGAGAAAGCTCCTTTGCATGTTTTTCAAAATTTTTTCCAACACAAAAAATATTACGTTGTGGATAAAAGGGGATTTCAATTTGAACCTGGGATACAGGGATAGGTATTACGGACTGATCCTTTTTGTTCATTTCAAGCATTTTCGCCAGATTTAAAAGGCCTTCTTCACCAAAGCGAATAAATTCTTCTATGGTTTCTGCTAAAGGAATAAAGTAGGTTTCTTCCAGCTTCAATGCAGAATAGATACCGGTTCCATCGGTTGTCATTACACCCCATTGTTTAAGCCCTTGATAGGAATAGGAAATAAGTCTTTGCATAATAATCCTCTCTTTTATTGAATAATATTTGTTAAATTATAACACAAGAAGGGCAGGTAACTTGAATGAAATTGACAATATGATAAAATGAAATATAAATAAATTTTCTTGGAGGCATAGTTATGAGCGAAATGGTAGAGTCTTCTAATTTCATTGAGGCAGAAATCAATAAAGATATTGAAAATCATGTATATGCGAATGGTAGAGTTTTAACACGCTTTCCACCGGAACCTAATGGATATTTGCATGTTGGTCATGTCAAGAGTATTTGCCTTAATTTTGGAATTGCTATGAAATATAATGGATTAACCAACATACGTTTTGATGATACTAACCCATCAAAAGAAAATGTGGAATATGTGAATGCAATTCTTGATAATGTGAAATGGTTAGGCTTTAAGTGGGAAGAGCCGGTACATTATGCATCAGATTATTTTCCACAGTTATATGAATTTGCTTGTAAATTGATTCGCATGGGTTTAGCTTATGTTGATGATCAGACAAGTGAAGAAATTAAAGAGACTCGTGGGGATTTAGAAAATCCTGGGGTAGAAAGTCCCTGGAGAAATCGTTCCATAGAAGAAAATTTAAAATTGTTTGAAGAAATGAAAAATGGCAAGTATCCGGATGGTGCTAAAGTACTTAGAGCTAAAATTGATATGGCCTCTCCTAATATAGTTATGAGAGATCCTGTGCTTTATCGTATTTTGAGAGCGACCCATCATAGAACCGGAGATACTTGGTGTATTTATCCTCTTTATGATTTTGCACATCCACTTTCTGATGCATTAGAAGGCATTACACACTCTATTTGCACTGTGGAATTTGAAGAACGACGCCCACTTTATAATTGGTGTTTACAAGCTTTTGCTGGTAAAGAAAAACCGAGACAAATTGAATTTGCTCGTTTAAATGTAACGACTATGATTACAAGTAAACGCAAATTACGTCGAATGGTTGAAGAACATGTTGTTTCAGGATGGGATGATCCGCGATTAGCAACTATTGCAGGATTGAAGCGTCGTGGTTATACACCGGAGTCTCTACGTCATTTTTGTGAATTAATTGGAATTTCTAAAGCAAACAGTACAGTTGATATTGGTATGTTGGAATACTGTATTCGTGAAGATCTCAAAGATAAAGCACCTAGAATTATGACAGTTGTAGATCCAATTAAAGTTGTACTTACTAATTATCCGGAAGACAAAATTGAATATATTACTTTAGAAAATAATCCATCAGATCCTACTATAGGAACAAGACAAGTTCCATTTGGAAAGAATTTATTTATTGAAAGAGAAGACTTTATGGAAAATCCAATAAAGAAATTCTTTAGAATGACTCCGGGAAAGGAAGTAAGACTTAAAGGTGCTTATATTATTAAATGTGATGATGTTATTAAAAATAAGCAAGGAGAAATCCTTGAAATTCATTGCACTTGTGATATGGATACCAGAAGTGGAACTCCGGGGGCTGAACGTAAGGTAAAAGGAACTTTACATTGGGTTGCAGAAAAAACAGCAGTAGAAGTAGAATGTCGACTTTATGATTACCTTATTCCTAAAGAAGATGAAGAAGATAATCGTGATTTTATGGAAAAGATTAATAAAAACTCTTTACAAATTATGCATGGTAAAGCAGAACCGGCTATTAAGGAATATGCAGTAGGTAGCCGATTCCAGTTTTTACGTAAGGGATATTTTATATTAGATAAAGATTCTAGAGAAAATTATTTAGTAGCTAATAGAATTGTTGGATTGCGCGATACTTGGGCAAAAGAAAAACAAAAGGTTCAACAAGGGAAATAATTATGAAGAAAAAACAAATTCTTTGTTTATTTGCTATGATAGCAACCGGATTTATGGCAAGTATCAGTCAAACTGTAATAGCGGCAAGTACTTGGGAGCTACCGGGGATTGGAAGCATGAAATTACCTGCTAATGTAGAATTTACAGAGGGCATATATGACTCTATACCTTTTATAGATAATGAACAATATTCTGAATGGTATTTTGGTAAAAACACAGTTAAGAATGGTCACTATTATGTAATGACTTATTCCAAGCCTCCCCATTATTCGTATGGGTGGGCTCTTTCGGAAGAAGTGGGATATCCTTATTTGTTAAAAGCAGGAGTTACAACTACCGGTAAAGAAACACAAGAAGAGCAATTAGATATGATTGCGGATTATATTAATGAAATTTTTGTTAAATATGGAGCTGCGTATACTGCCCCTAAGCCTCTTAGAAAAGTACAGGACAAAAAGAATCCTCGATGGGAAGGACGTGTTATCCTTACAAAACGGGAAGAAGGAGTTATTTACAAAGAGGCTTATCAAATAGTATTACAAATTAGTAACGCCCGTATCGTATTAGGAGTTATTAATTCAGATGCCGGTCAGGGGCAGCTTACGAATTTAATACAGGCTATGGTAAATAAGAGAAAATTACCACAGAAAAAACAGATTACAGGGTATTTAAAAAGCTCTAAATAAAAACACATTAATTGGTTTGACAACATAATCGTTAGCAAGTAATATAACAAAAGGTAAAAATATTTATATACTAGGAGGAATATAAAATGAATAAAATTGCTATCGTATTCTGGACCGGATCCGGTAATACAGAAGCTATGGCACAAGCTGTAGAAGAAGGCGCTAGAAATGCAGGGGCTGATGTAGAACTTAGTTTTGTCGGTGATACCAGTGCTGGTGATGTAGCAGCTTTTGATAAAATCATTTTAGGTTGCCCTGCAATGGGAAATGAAAATTTAGAAGAATACGACTTTGAACCATTTTTTGAAGAATTATTACCTGAACTTCAGGGGAAAACCGTAGGTATTTTTGGTTCTTACTCCTGGAATGAAGGAGAATGGATTCAAATTTGGAAAAATCGTTTAACTGAAGCTGGAGTTGAATTAGCAGCAGAGCCGGTTAAAGCATATAGCTATCCGGATGATGATGCATTAGAATTATGCAGAGAACTCGGAAAAGTAATTGCCGGTGTGTAAATGAAGAGAGCTCATAGTAAAATGTCTATTTTACTATGAGCTTTTTTGATGAAATTATAAATAAGCTATTATAGATATGCTATACTCTTATATAAGCCTTATTAGTAAACTAGTTAGGGAGAATTATAATGAAGTGGGAAAAACACATAAAAGGGATAGCTGCAGTTTTTATTTTGTCTACCTTTGTTTTCGGAAATACAATGATTCAGGCAGAAGATTCTCTTGACCTGCATAAAGAAGATAAGCAACTTATTGACACAAAAGTACATTCAGAAAAAGAGGACGTTAAGACTGTAAATCAGAACATAGATAGTATAGAAGTACAAGAGGAGAATTTACTTGGTATTAATAAAATATCAGTAAATGCCTCAGATTTTGTATGGCAAGGAGTCGTATTGGGAGATGAAGAATCAAACCTTATTAATAAATTAGGAAAACCGGATTCAGTAAAAAATGGTAGTATTTTGACACAATACGCATGGGGAAATATAATTGGAACCTTTCATAAACCTTTACCAACTACTTATACAGAGTCAAATTTTTCTTTAGGTAGAAGTATTAAATCAGGGCTTTTTGATTTATCTTTAGGGAAAGAAACAAAGTCTACTTATAGAGGTATTTCTGTAGGAATGTTACGTGAAAATGTATTACGGACTTATGGAAAACCGGATTCTATCTTGTGGAATGGAAAAAAACACTCTTTTTATTTTTTATATGGATATGAAGATAAAATTATATGCTTTCAAATTGTAAGTGATAAAGTTGAAAGTATTCAATTTTTATACAAAGAATATATGGAATTTTCACCTAAAAAATCTTTTGAAATAGTTCCTACAGGAACCATTGGAACCGATGATTTGCATATAGCAGGATTTCATTTAGGCGATGTTTTTTTAGCACATTCATGGGATACTTGGGAAAAGAAATGGGTTGGTAAAGGAATTACCCAATGGTACTATTCAGGGTATGCTGTAAGAGAAAGTGATAAAAATCATAAGATTCAAAGCCTTTTTATTACTGATAAAAATATGTTAACTAATCGTGGAATTACAATCGGAGACACTGTTGATACTGTCGAGTTTTTATATGGAAAACCGTCAAAAATAGAAATTAATGTAGTAGATGGACAGATAGAAAAGGTATATGTATATATACCGACTTATAAAAATGGAGTTTTATTAATTTACTTTAAAGATAAAAAAGTTTCAAATATTGCAGTAATTTCACATGTTAATAAAAAGGTAAATCATTCTAATAAATCATAGTTAAACAAGGGTGGAAATAAATATGTACGAATATTTTTGTGCCATAATCATTGGTATTGTTGAAGGTTTAACTGAATATATACCCGTATCTAGTACAGGGCATTTAATTATTGTAGGGCACCTATTAGGCTTTACAGGTACGCTGGCTGATGTTTTTGATGTGTTTATTCAACTGGGAGCAATTTTAGCAGTACTAGCCGTATATCGGAATAAATTTATTTATATGTTAAATCCTGAGAATTGGTTTCAGAGGAAGGGAGCTTCCGGACTTAATTTAGCAATTGCAATGCTCCCTGCCTGTTTATTGGGATATCTGTCGCATGGACTCATAAAAAAATATTTATTTGGGCCACATACTGTAATTATTGGATTAATTATAGGTGGTGTTTTTATGATTTTTGCTGAGAAAAAGAGAAAAAAATTATATATTCGTAATGTAGATGAAATTACTTCCAAACAAGCTCTTTCTATAGGACTGTTTCAATGTCTTTCATTATGGCCGGGTTTTTCAAGAAGTGGAAGTACTATTTCCGGTGGATTATTGCTTGGGATTTCTCGAAAAGCAGCTGCAGATTTTTCTTTTATTATGGCTGTTCCACTTATGTTTATTGCTTGTATTTATGATTTGCTTAAAGTAGTAAAGTTTCTTCAATTATCAGATTTTGCTATTTTAGCAATAGGATTTATTACCTCTTTCGTAGTAGCATATGGTTCTATTGTATGGTTTTTAAAGTTTCTTAATCGATATACATTGACCGGGTTTGCTGTATATCGCTTTGTTATTGCATTAATAGCTTGGATTTACTTTTTTTGATTCAACTTGAATGGTGGATAAAAAAAACATATAATTATATATGTAACTTTAGAAGTAAATTTGTATCTTATGAGGTGTAATCGATGAAAGCGTATCTTCGTATTTCTCATAATGGCGAATTTTATAATCAGAATTGTAATGATGCATTTATTGGTTGCCAAAAATTAGGAATTGATGTTGTAAGATATAAAGCAATTTATTCAATAGAGAATAATTTACCGGAAGATGTAGTGGTTGGTAGTTATTCTGATGTATTGGTTGCTTTGGATAATTTGGGAGTACATCCTGAACCTTTAGATTATCCGGAGGAGTTGCTTTCTTTTGCTGGACGTAAAATTTGGAAATCCACATTATTTGATGTTACTCAAAATGTTACCGATGCTATCAATAAAGAATCTTGTCATATTTTTGTTAAGCCACTAAAAGATGTCAAAAGATTTCGTGGAACTGTATTAAATCGATGTGAGGATTTAATAAAGCTTGGTGGTGGAGTAGATGATATTGATATTTGGTGTAGTGAATATGTTCAGTTTGTATCAGAGTGGAGATTGTGGGTCTTACACGGAGAAATTATTGGGATAAATCCTTATCAAGGTGCATGGGATGTTTTTCCGGATGTAGAAATTTTAAAAAAAGCAGTAACTGCTTTTAAATCTGCGCCCAGTGCTTATGCATTGGATTTTGGTATAACGAGCGAAGGAAAAACTTTATTAGTGGAAGTTAGTGATGGATATGGGCTTATGAGTTATGGATTACACCCGGAAAAATATATTCAAATTTTAATAACCAGATGGAAAGAATTAACAAAGGATGCTTCTAAATTTGTTATGGGAGGCAAATAATTAGATAAGAGATTATACTTTGTGATGTCGATTGTTTATTTTGAAATATAATTAGACCTTATGATATATGTGATTATGGTAATACTCTGGGAGGGATATAATGGTTAAATTTCAAAGTGATTTCCTTCAAAAAATCAGAGAAAATACTAATATCACAGATATTGTAGGGTCTTATGTATCCTTAAAGAAAAAAGGGAAACGTTATTGGGGGTGTTGTCCGTTTCATAATGAAAAAACTCCTTCTTTTTCTGTTTCTCCGGAAGACGGACTTTATTATTGCTTTGGCTGCCATGAAGGTGGAGACACTTTCTCGTTTTTACAAAAGATGGAGAACCTCACTTTTATAGAAGCAGTAGAACGTTTGGCAGAATTAGCACATATAGAATTGCCGCAAGCTGAAATGTCTGTAGAAGAGCAACGACGTCATAGTCAAAATCAAGAGCTTTATAAGGTTCTTGATTTAGCTGCTGTTTATTTTCATAATTGTTTGACAAAGACAAAAATTGGAGTTGTAGGCAAGGAATATTTTCAGGGTAGGAATCTTTCTGATAATGTTATTAATCAATTTAAACTGGGGTTTGCACCGGCATCTTGGCATAAGTTATATCATGATTTTACAACAATAAAGCATATTCAAGATAAAGTTTTAGTAGACTCAGGTCTCGTCGGGTATAAAAATGGAAGACATTACGATATGTTTCGTAATAGATGTATGTTTCCCATTCTTGACGTGAAAGGGCGTGTAGTTGCTTTTGGTGGACGTGTTTTAGATGATAGTAAACCTAAGTATTTAAATTCCCCTGAAACATCTATTTTTAATAAACGTAAATTATTGTTTGCCTTTTATCAAGCATTACCTGAAATAAAAAAAACAAGACAGGCTATTATGGTTGAAGGGTACATGGATGCGATTTCTTTACATGCACATGGAATAAAGAATGTAGTGGCTTCTTTGGGAACTGCTTTTACTATTGAACAAGCTAGGTTATTAAAACGGTATGCAGATGAAGTGGTTTTTAGTTATGATATGGATGAAGCAGGACAAAAAGCAACTAAACAGGCATTAGAAATAGCAAATAATGTGGGGCTTTCTATTCGGGTATTAAAACTTAGTGAGGGTAAAGATCCGGATGAGTTTGTTAATTATTATGGGAAAGAGTCTTATTTAGAGGCTGTTATAGAAGCGAAACCTGCTATGGATTATCTATTATCATCCTTGCTTAAACAATATGACCGTACTTCTTTAGAAGGGCAGCATTTAATATTAGCTGAAATGTTTTCAGTATTATCTGCTAGAGGAGATTCTTTTGAGTTTAATTTGTATATTCAGAAGATGGCGCAAGCTCTTCGTGTGGATGAAGGTTTAGTTCGAAATGAAGCTAAGCTTTATGCAGAAAAAAATAATCCTAAAATTTATATTTCGCAGCAAAATCAACGTACAGAAATAGAAATTCCATTATCAAAAGAGGAAGAGAAACAAAAAATTCTTGAAGAAGAAATTATTCGTTATTGCTTAGTATCACATCGCAAACCCGAAGGTTGGGAAACTTTATCAACGTATGATTTTATTGATGGATTTTGCAAACGAATGTATCAAATACTGAGCGTGCTTTTACAAGAAGATAAAGCGTGGACACAAGAAAATGCAACACCATTAATGGAACAAAACGAAATAAAAAAATTAGCACCTCTTATAGTAAAAGAAGGACGATTAGCTATAGATGCTTGGGAAGAATATATTCGACCACTTAAAATTATCTCACTTCAAAAATTATATAAAGTGCATACTGAAAAAGTAGCTGCTTTTCTTGAAGAGGGGAATAGAGAAGCTGCTATTAAAGAACAGCAAACTTGTATTAAGATAAATCGAGAAATACGTTCATTAAAAAGAAAAGTCTAGTAAGCATTATGCCTTTTAATATCTGAGGAGGTGTAAATATGGGGAATAAAATAAAAAATGTAAAATTATTAGTAGATAAATTAATTGATGAAGATGTAAGGGAGTCTTCTATCTCAAATAAGGATATTATGAAATTTGCAGAAACATATCAATTAGAGGCAAAGCAAATATCTACCATTTATGAAGAGCTTCATGAAGAGGGGGTAGAAATTACTTTTGATGAAGATGCGGTGGGAATAGAGGGGAATGCTTTAATTCCTACAGATTTAGAAGAAGAACTGCATTTATCGGATGAACGGGTAAAAGACTCTCAACCTGTTAGGATGGCTCGAAAGATTATTAGCAATATTACTGAATCTGTTGGCATTGATGATCCTGTAAAAATGTATTTAAAAGAAATAGGAACTGTTAGTTTGTTGACAGCAGAAGAAGAAGTTATTTTAGCAAAAGCTATTGAAGCCGGTTTAGATGAAAAGGCAACTACAGAAGAAGTTTTAGAAGGTGAACGAGCAAAAAAAGCATTATCAGATGCTAATTTAAGACTTGTAGTATCTATCGCTAAGAAGTATTTAGGGCGAGGACTCCAATTTTTAGATTTGATTCAAGAAGGAAATCTGGGGTTATTGAAAGCTGTCGACAAGTTTGACTACACAAAAGGTTATAAGTTCAGTACATATGCAACTTGGTGGATTCGTCAAGCGATTACTCGAGCTATCGCAGATCAAGCTCGTACCATTCGCGTACCTGTTCATATGGTGGAAACTATCAATAAATTAAATCGAATTTCACGTCAACTATTACAGGAAAAAGGTCGAGATGCTACTAATGAAGAATTAGCAGAAGCTATGGGAGTAACACCGGCTAAAGTTATAGAGGTAAAAAAGATTGCACAAGATCCCATTTCTTTAGAAACACCTATTGGAGAAAAAGAAGATTCTCATTTAGGTGACTTTATTGAAGATCATGATGCCATTGCTCCGGATGAAGCGGCAGGTTCTATTTTATTACGAGAACAAATTGATGAATTGCTCAATTTGTTAACAGATAGAGAGCGGCAAGTATTGGAACTTCGCTTTGGTCTTAGGGATGGGAAAACACGTACTTTAGAGGAAGTAGGAAAATATTTTGCGGTTACTCGAGAAAGAATACGTCAAATAGAAGGAAAAGCTTTGACTAAGCTGAAAAAATCGGCACGATTTTTAATTACCGGATGATTTACTTCTTGACGTTTATTTATTTTATTGTTAAAATAGCTTATGTCGCTAGGGGCCTATAGCTCAGTGGTAGAGCCGCCGGCTCATAACCGGCTGGTCCCAGGTTCGAACCCTGGTGGGCCCACCAATAATATAAAAAAGTCGAAGCAATTTGCTTCGGCTTTTTTTATAGCCGAATTATTTGCATTTTTTATATTTAATACTTATGATTTAAGTAGTATATATAATTATTGATAAAGAGGTTTTTATGGAACTGACAAAAAGACTTTTAATGGTAGCCGATTTAGTACCTGTATCAGAATCTATTGCAGATATTGGTACCGATCATGCATACATTCCCATTTACCTTTTTCTAAAAAACAAAATAAAGCATGCTATCGCATCAGATATCCATAAAGGACCACTGACTATGGCAGAAACTCATATTAAATATTATGGATTAGAATCTCATATTGAAGCACGTTTAGGGGCGGGCTTATCCGCTTTAAAAAAAGAGGAATGTGAAGGAGTCGTGATTGCCGGCATGGGAGGGCTCATGATTCGCAATATTTTACAGGAAAGTTCAACCATCGCCAATTCTTTATCGTGGGCAGTTTTACAACCGATGAACCATGCTTCTGATTTACGCATATGGTTAACACAGAATGGATGGAAGATTGTTAAGGAGAAATTAGCCAAGGAAGATAAGCATATTTATGAGGCTATGTATGTAATACATGGAAATATGGAACTACCAAGTGAACTGCTAGCGGAAATTGGAGTTACAGAAGAGCGAAAGCAGGATTCACTATTTGGATTACATATAGAAAAACTTATGGCACATAAAAAAAAGGTAATAAAAGGAATTCCTTCTAATACTATGAATAAATTAAATAAAGAAAAAAGGGAAAAAGCTATAAAAGAATTAATGGAATTGGAGGCGTTTTTATGTCAATTAAAGCTAAAGAACTCATAAGTTTAATGAATAGATGGGCACCTCCCTCTTTAGCTGAAAAATGGGATAATCCGGGACTTCAAGTAGGCAGTCCTGAAACGATAGTAAAAAGAGTAATGATAGCACTTGATGTAACAAAAGAAAATGTGGAATATGCAATTAAACATCAGGTGGATATGATTATTTCACATCATCCACTTATTTTTAAACCATTATATGGAATTAATTCAGAAGAGCCGAAAGGCAAGCTTATCACATCATTATTAACAAATAATATCGTTTCATTTGCAGCACATACTAATTTAGATTCTGCAGAAGAAGGAGTTAATGATGCATTGGCTCATGTTTTAAAACTTACTAATTGTATAGGATTTGTTCCTGTTAGACAGGAAGTAATATATGAATTATCTTTACACGGTTATGCTCAAAATGAAAGTCAATTAAAAGAATTATTTTCTTCTTTTCAAATGTTGTTAAAACATGATTCTTATCAAGATATGATTCATTATAGTATTAAAGTACAAGAGGGAGATATAAATAAAGTAAAAGAAATTCTTATAAAAGGTGAGGAATATATACATTCTTTTGAATGGCATAAACTGGCACATAATGGACATTTATATACTATGGGGAGAATAGGTGAACTTCCGCATATAATGGATGGAAAGGATGCTTTGCAATATATTAAAAATTGTCTTAAAATTCCGGTTTTAAAATATTCCGGAAATAGCAATAAAAGAATATCTAAGATTGCTATACTTGGCGGATCCGGTGCTGATTTTGCACAAATGGCTAAAAATATAGGTGCTGATATGTATATCACCGGAGATGTTAAATATCATCAAGGACAAGATGCGGCGGCATCAGGTTTGCTAATAGTAGATGGAGGTCATTTCTACACGGAACATGTTATTGTTCCTTATTTGGCACAACGATTGAGAAGAGAAGCTATTGCAAAAAATTGGGATATAGAATGGGTAGAAGATCCTGTAGCTAAAGATATATTTGAGTATGTAATATAGGTCTAATATTAATATTTGAATTTTTTATTGAAAAAAAATGATATTAATGATATACTACCGTCGCGAGCAGGAAAGATGATTGCGGGCCGTAAGGCGTGAGGAAAGTCCGAGCTTCGCAGGGCAGGATGCCGGATAACGTCCGGCGGGGGTAACCCTAGGGAAAGTGCCATAGAAAAGGAGACCGCCGCGTACGCGGTAAGGGTGGAAAGGTGTGGTAAGAGCACACCAGCAGTCAGGAGACTGATTGGCTTGGTAAACCCCATCTGAAGCAAGACCGAATAGGGAAGGGTTGAGGTTGCCCGCTGACCTTCCGGGTTGAGTCGCTTGAGCAAAGAAGCAATTTTTTGCCTAGATAGATAATCATCATCGTGGAAACGAACAGAACTCGGCTTATTGATTGCTCGCACCAAATAAAAAGAGACCTATAGGTCTCTTTTTATTTGTATAGAGTTGACATGTATATTTAATAAATTCTATAATGAAAGAACAAGCATAGGACAGGTCTGTGGTTGCAAGTCGAAGCCAGTCGCAGGCAAAACGATCCACTTAAGGTATCAAAAGGATACTGAGCATGGTGCGGCTTAGAAGTAAGACCTGCCGATATAAAATCGAGAGGATTAGTAGTGAGAGGTATATGACCGCATAGCGAACGTTCCAGCAGGCGAGTGTGGGGGAAAAGACCAGGTCAGCTGTGTGTGCTTGTTCCATAATAAGAGCGATGAACGAAAAAAGTAATTATTTTATCTGTTGACAGAGAAAATGGATCTTGGCTGAAAGTCCATTCATCAGTGTTATAATGAAATGCCTTCGTGAGCTGAAAAGGGGAAATGAAGTATCCTTTTCCGTAATGTTTACGATACGAACAATGATTATGTGGCTTTTTTAGCTAACAGAGTGGAACAACGGACCACCGCCTCTGTGAGACGGTGGTTTTATTATGAAAAATAACAAGTGGTAAGCAGTTTATGGGAGGAATTATGCAGGAGATTAAGGTTTATAACACATTGACAAAACAAAAAACAATTTTTAAACCGGTTATTGATGGAGAAGCTAAAATTTATGTTTGTGGCGTTACTCCTTATAATCATCCACATATTGGTAATGCAAGACCGTCTGTAACATGGGATGTTATTCGTCGTTATTTGGAATATGTAGGATATAAAGTTGTTTTAGTACAAAACTTTACAGATGTTGATGATAAAATTATTAACAAAGCTAATGCGGAAAATTCAGATTGGAAAACTATTTCTACTCGATATATTGATGCTTATTTCAAAGTAATAGATGCACTTCATGTACGACGTGCTTCTATATATCCTAAAGTATCTGAACATATGGATGATATTATCCATATGATAGAAAAATTGATAGCAAATGGACATGCGTATCAATTAGATAATGATGTTTATTATGATATCTCTACTTTTGAGTCTTATTGTCAATTGTCCGGTAGAAAAATAGAAGATATGTTAGCAGGAGCACGTGTAACCATAAATACAGATAAACGAAATCCGGGAGATTTTGCGTTGTGGAAAGGCGCTAAACCCGGAGAACCGTTTTGGGAAAGTCCATGGGGAAAAGGTAGACCCGGATGGCATATTGAATGTTCAGCTATGTCTATTCACTTTTTAGGAGAAACATTTGATTTCCATGGTGGCGGAAGTGATTTAATTTTCCCTCATCATGAAAATGAAATAGCACAGTCAGAAGGGTGTACGGGAAAGCACTTTGTTAATTATTGGTTACATAACGGATTTATTACTATTAATCAAGAAAAGATGAGTAAGTCTTTAAATAATTTCTTTTTGGTAAAAGATGTATTAGAAAAATATTCAGCTGATGCATTAAGATTTTTCTTACTATCTACACACTATAGAAGTCCTCTGGATTTTTCTGATGAAAGATTAGACGAAGCAGAACGAAATATGAGCCGATTAACAGATGTGATTGAAAAAATTAAAGAGTTAACTGTATTGAATGGTAATCATGAATGTGAAGCAGCAAAAGAATTGTTGTTAGCAAGTGAAAGTACTATGCAATATTTTAATAAAGCAATGGCTGATGATTTTAATACCGGATTAGCTACCGGGTCTATGTTTGATCTTGCTAAAGCTATTAATGTATATTATACCGCTGTTCATAATGGTATAGAAAACAATCGGAATGTAGCAGAAAAAGCTTGTATTGCATTAAAAACCATGATGAATATTCTTGGAATTTTAGAAAGTAAATGGGAAATTAAAGATATTTCCTCAAATGAAGAGTACGAAGCTTTGATGAAAGTAATTTTAGATATTCGCCAAGAAGCAAGAAGTCAAAAGTTATATAATATGTCAGATGCAATTCGAGATAAGTTAGGAGAAATTGGAATTGTAATAGAAGATTCTCCAACTGGTGCAAGGTGGAAAAAACGTGGAATTTAAGCGAGTTCTATTTCTAAAAGAGCAGATGATAAAAAAACTGAATAGAGAGGTTATACCATTTACAGAGCAAGAGATATATTCTATGGATGCACTAACTCTTGCTTATATAGGAGATGCTTGTTGGTCATTCTTTGTAAGAAAAAAGTTGATTGATACAGGTATTCATCATGTTCATATTCTTAATTCTTTTGCTTCTGAAATGGTTTCCGCCAGGTGGCAATGTCGTATCCTCTATATGTTGGAAGAGTGTTTGACAGAAAGAGAGCTTAAAGTTTGTAAACGTGCAAGGAATGCAAATACCAATGTTCCTAAAAGTGCTACTGTTGAAGAGTATCGGGAAGCAACTGCTTTTGAAGGTTTGCTTGGTTATTTAAAATTATCTGAGCAACAGGAACGGTTAGAAATAATTATGACAAAAGCAATCACTTTCTTAGCTGAGGAATTTAATAGTGAAATTAAACAAAAGAAATAGTCGAGTTGATAGTAAGAGTCGTAAAAAAGATTTAACAAAAGTACATATGCATAATAAATCTTATGCACATAAAGAATCTAAATTTTATATAGCCGGACGGAATAGCGTAATAGAAGCTGTTCGTACGAATAATGTAAAAAAAGTATTTATAAAACGCAGTGGAGATGCTCGCCTTTTAGCCATTGTGGAAGAAATAAAAAAGCGTTCTGTTTCTATTATTGAAACAGAAGAAGAATTTTTAAATACTTTAGTTTCTGATGTAAAGCATCAAGGGATTGTAGCTGTATTAAAACCTTTTAAATATGCAGAGTTAAATGTAATTATTGAAAATTGTTTTAATGATAGCCCTTTATTGCTTTTATTAGATGGAATAGAAGATGTAAGAAATTTAGGGGCTATTGTTCGTACGGCTGAATGTGCAGGAATACAGGCAGTTTTATTACCTGCCAATAAAGGAACTGAAGTTACTGCTTCTGCAATGAAAACAGCAGCAGGGGCTTTCTCAACAATGCCTGTTTGCAAAATTGGAAATGTGAGACAAACATTAGAATCTCTTAAGAAAAAAGGATTTTGGATTGTTGGTGCAGATATGGCGGGTTCCGATTTATATTATGATGCCAATCTTAAAGGACCGCTTGTTATTGTCATGGGAGCAGAAGGGAAAGGGTTAAGTAGGCTTACTAAAGAAACCTGTGATTTTCTTGTTCGTATTCCTATGAAAGGTAAGATTTCTTCATTGAATGTATCTGTTGCAGCAGGTCTTTTGCTATATGAGGCGATTCGGCAGCGGAGTTAATTCTATGAGGGATTTATATTTAATTGATGGATATAATGTGATTTTTGGGGCTCCCAGCGAATTTTCAAAAAATGATTTGGAATCCAGTCGCAAAAAATTAATTGATATGTTACAGGATTATGGTGCACATAAAGATATAGAAATCATAGTTGTTTTTGATGGGCAAGGAATTTCTAATAATATAAGTATTGAAGCAATTTCATCCTTATTTCAAATAGCGTTTACTCCTGTACACATGACCGCTGATAGTTATATTGAAAAAGAATCTTATAGAAGACGTGATGAATTTAGAAATGTATATGTAGTGACATCGGATGGCGTTGAACAACATATTGTGTTAGGTAATGGAGCTTTTCGTGTACCGGTAATGGAGTTATTAAAACAAATAAAAGAAGATAAAGCAGAACAACATCGAATCATTCATGAATATAATATATCCAATCTTCGTAGTGAATTAGGCAGAACTTTACCTAAGCATATTGTTGCGAAATTAGAACAACTAAGAAAATAATTTGTATAAATGAATGATAGTTTGCTCAAGTAACCATTGACCGAGTTACATGATTGTTATATACTCATAATTAATAGTATTATACGTGAACAGACTCATAAGAAAATTCTTATGATGTGGAGGGAAAGCAGTGAAAATTGTACTTGTTTCTTTATTATTAATTCTTTCAATTATTATTATTCTTGCTGTGGTATCCCAAGAGGAAAAGACTCCGGGAATGGGTTCTGCTATTGGTGGCGGAACTAATGCAAATATGAGTGGAAGAACTCGTGGTAAGGATGTAGTTTTATCGAAAATAACAATGGTTTGCGGAGTTTTATTCGCAATTTTGTGCCTTGTATTAGGCAGATATATGAATACATTCTAATGTAGGGGAAAGAGGCTTGCTGAGGCAAGTCTTTTTATATAGGAGAATAAAATGCTAGAAAAATTATTAACATATAAACCGGGAACCATTCTTCAAGGTACTTATAAAGCATATGGAAATCGTTTTGGTTTCGTATTGACAGATGAAAAATATGAAGATATTTATATTGCAGAAAAAGATGCCGGTAGTGCTGTTAATAATGATATCGTTGAAGTAGAAATTATGAAAAGTAAAACCGGTCGTCATAGTACGGAAGGTCGAATTATACATGTGATTACACGTGCTAATACGACTGTGGTAGGTACGTATGAAATGACCCGATATGGTGGAGAAGTGATTCCTGTTGATGAAAAAATTAATATGCTTATCGAAATTCCGTCCGGGCAAGAATGTCAGGCAGTAACCGGTGCTAGGGTTGTAGTTGAAGTAACTAAGTGGCCGGGAAGATATACTAATGCGGAAGGTAAAATCATAGAAATTATTGGTTACAAAGGTGATAAAGGGCTGGATATTGACATTATTGTAGCTCAGCATAAAATACCACATGTGTTTAATACCGATGTTATGAAAGAGGCTGCTGCATTGTGTCAAGATATATTTTTAGAAAAAAATATGGCAGATTTTAGAGTACAGGAATTAGTGACTATTGACGGTTCTGACTCTAAAGATTTAGATGATGCTATTTATTGTGAATTAAAAGATAATGGACATTATAGACTAGGTGTACATATTGCAGATGTAAGCAGATATGTAAAACCAAGGTCTGCTTTAGATAAAGAGGCCTATCAGCGAGGAAATAGTGTATATTTAGCAGATCGAGTTATTCCTATGTTACCGTTTGAACTTTCTAATGATTTGTGTAGTTTAAATGAAGGAAAAGAACGTTATGCCATATCATGTATCATGGATGTAGATCCGAATGGTATAGTAACTTTAGAAAAAATTACTCCTTCTATTATAAAAGTGGCACGTCGCTGCACCTACCCTGAAATTAATCAAGCTTTTGATGAGGGGATTGTGTCTGACGGGTTACAAAAATTTTTACCTATGTTAACAGTATTTAAAGAATGTACTCACTTACTTCGTAAACAAAGGGAAGGTAGGGGGGCACTTGCTTTTGATTTTCCTGAATATAAAGTAGCTCTTGATGAAAAAGGGGCTCCTTTACGTATTATAAAGAGAGAACGTGGAGAAGCTGAACGAATGATTGAAGATGCAATGATTGCAGCTAATGAAACGGTAGCATCCTTTATTACCAGAGAAAATTTTACCGCTGTATATCGAGTACATGATCAACCGAATCAAGAAAAGTTAGATATATTGAGACAGATGATTAATGTTTTAGGTATAAATATCAAGATTCCTGCAGATGTAAAACCTAAAGATATGCAACAGTTATTAGAGTTTGTTAAGGGAAAAGATATTGCAGCTGTTATAGAAGTGATGGCATTACGCTCACTTCCCCAAGCTTGTTATAGTACAGAAAATGTAGGTCATTTTGGCATTGCATCTTCTTGTTATACACATTTTACATCTCCTATTCGTCGTTATTCTGATTTATTGGTACATCGATTAATTAAACAATTATTATATAAAAAATTAAGAAAATCAGAACAAGAAAAGCAAATGGAATTTTTAAAGAAAGCTGTAGATCATATATCGATGACCGAGCAGAATGCTACAGATGCAGAACGCGAAACTACCGAGTTAAAGATGACAGAATACATGGAGCCTTTTGTAGGAGAACCATTTGATGCACATATTACCGGTGTTACTAAATTTGGTGTTTTTGTAGGGTTGGAAAATGGTGTAGAAGGACTTGTACATATATCAACGATGGATGATGATGAGTATGTATATAATGAAGAGTCTATGCAACTAACCGGGCGTTTTAATGGTGTTCAATATAGCTTAGGAATGCCTGTACGTGTTACTTTGATAAAAGCAGATAAAGATAAACATGAAATTGATTTTATTATGGGGGAAATACATTCACCCTTACAGTTAGAGAAAAGTAATAGAAAAAAGAAGAAACCCCATTCTAAAAAAGTAAAGAGAAGATATATTAGAATAAGAAGGTAATAATATTTATGAAAGCAAAAGGCAATAGGGCACCCATTTCTACAAACAGAAAAGCATTTCATGATTACTTTATTCATGAAACTTATGAAGCAGGTATTGTGTTGACCGGAACAGAAGTTAAGTCTATACGACAAGGACGAGTTAATTTACGAGATAGCTTTGTGCGTATCCAAGGAAGCGAAATATGGTTATGGAATACACATATAAGCCCTTATGAGCAAGGAAATCGATTTAATCAAGATCCATTAAGAACTAGGAAATTATTACTGCACAGGAAAGAAATTAATAAAATACATAGTCTTGTGCAAACAAAGGGATATACTATAATTCCTTTAAAACTATATTTTAAACATGGTAATATTAAATGTGAAATTGCGGTTGCTTCAGGTAAAAAATTATATGATAAACGTCGTGATATTGCAGAACGTGATTCGAGACGAGATGTTAATAGACGTTTAAAAGAGCAACAATTTGATTGATATTAATTTACAGAAAAACCCCCTTAATTAAGGGGGTTTTTGTTAACTTTTCTTTTGAATGTAAGATTCATCACGTTTTAATGGTTTAGTTAAGTCTGTATGACCGTTTAAATAGGTAATTGGGGTGCCGTTAATACTAAAAGTGACAGCATGTATATTAGGGAATTCTGTTAGTGTATTTACAGTCATAGCAATAAAGAGTAGTTCTGTAGTAGAGCCTTTACTAAGATTTTTTAGTTCTCTAGAAAAATCAACAGTAGCAATTCCTTGAGACACGGTTACATTATTTATTGTTAAACCTGTAGGAAGAAGTGGATATGTGGCATTTTTATCTGCACGAATCATTTCTTTTAATGCTTCTGTAGCTGTATTATTTTTAGATATTGTTTTTATTGTATGAGGAATAATATGTAAGCCGTCATCACTCGGAAGATAGAATATAAGTGTAGATTCCTGTTGTGCAGGAGTTGTTTGTAAAGAATTTGATGTGTTTGATAAGTTATTAGTTTGAGATAGAGGGAGGCCACATCCATATATAGATAATCCCAAGAGACCAATTAATAGACATGTGTAAATTTTTTTCATAGAGTTATCCTTTATAATCATTATTTAAATCTATACTGCTTCAAAATAGTTAACAAGCCCATCATATAAACTTTTAGCAATACTGCCCGGCCCCCAGTTGGAGGTTAACATTTTAAGTCTATGTGGATTAGAAATAAATCCAAGCTCCACAAGAATTGATGGCATGGTTGTATGCATATTGACATAGAATCCACTACTTCGTACACCACGATCCGGGATGGATAAATTATCAATAGTAGATTGATGAATCATATGAGCTAATAACAAATCTTGATCACTCTTCGGGTAATAGTATGTAGTAGTACCATCTACCGTTTCATTTACAAAAGAATCAATATGAACACAAATAAAAACATCAGATTTAGCTTTATTAGCTATATCACATCGAGTTTGTAATTCTGTAACTCCATCGGCAAAAGGTGCATAGACATCTTTATCTGTTGTCCTGGTCATTATTACTTTAGCACCGGCTGATTTTAGCATATCTTGCAAGATTTTCGAGATACTTAATGTAATGTCTTTTTCATAATATTCTTTATCATTTAAGTGTCCGATGGCGCCGGTATCAGAACCACCGTGCCCCGGATCAATGGTGATGGTTTTTCCTTTTAAAGCGTTTTTATCTTTTTCTGTTACCGAAAAGGATTTAGGCATAGTCGCTGTCGCGGTTACTGTTGCAGTATCCACTTTAGTAGATTTAGTATTAGAAGTGGGTTTAACACTTACGGCAGGGATATCAATAACTATACGATGCGGTTTATTATTTTTTGAATCCGGTTTTAATCCGAAAATTTTTACATCTGAAGAAGAAATTACATGTGCATGTGTTAATGCTGCATTAATACAAACATCATTACCTTGTTGTTCAATTGATATGGAATTTATAGTTTTGGGATCCATCTGATAATTACTTTGAATAGCACCTTTATCTGTATTTTTTAATAGAACTTTTAAATGGTGTCCTTCTTTATCCAGAGAGGCTTCTGCACGTACTTTGTTTGAAAGATCCATGACTATACGAACAAAGGGGGGATTACCATCGTTACGTGCTTTCCAACGGAGATCCGTAATAGTACTGTTTTGTGCTTTTGCTATTCCGATAGGAAGTAGTAAAAGTATAAAGAAAAGCACTATCCATTGTTTGAATTTTTTCATAATAAACCTCATTTTATATAAACTCATTTTAGATTCGATTATATTCTTGTTGGAACTACATTATAACATAGGTGGACGATAAACGCAGAATAATGGCATATGAAGAGACAGTTTATATCGATGAATACAATATAAAGCAAAACTGCAGTGTAGTGGAAAATACCCTATAAATCATATATACTTAATTTAAAATAGTTTACTTAATAAGTGTATAGGGAGGACATAATGAAATTTCTAGTGTGT
This sequence comes from Dialister pneumosintes, assembly GCF_001717505.1. Classification (NCBI taxonomy): domain Bacteria; kingdom Bacillati; phylum Bacillota; class Negativicutes; order Veillonellales; family Veillonellaceae; genus Dialister; species Dialister pneumosintes. The sequence continues at coordinate 663,123 of NZ_CP017037.1, read as the reverse complement.
ATAAAGCAGGTAGTTGATTCATCTAAGATAGAAGTAGATGCAGCAACAGGACGACTAAATAGAAATAATGCAAATAGTATTTTGAATCCTTATGACTTATATGCATTAGAAGCTGCTTTAAAACTTAAAGAAATTCACGGTGGAATGGTGTCGGTAATGACTATGGGACCACCTCAAGCAGCTGCTGTATTACGACAGGCAGCTTCTATGGGGGCTGATGAGTTATATTTAATAACAGATCGTGTTTTTGGCGGCGCAGATACATTAGCTACTTGTTATACTTTAGTAAAAGCTATTGAAAAAATAGGACCGTTCGATCTGATTTTATGTGGACAAGAATCTATTGATAGTAATACTGCACAAGTAGGTCCTGAAATGGCAGCCATGTTACATATTCCTAATGTCAGTAACGCAATAGGACAGTTATGCATACATGATAATTTACTTACTGTAGAACGTAAAATGGATAATGGAACTGAGTTGGTAGAAATGAAACTTCCGGGACTTATCACTACGAGTAAAGGATTAAACTCCCCGAGATATCCAAGTATTAAAGGAATTTTAGAAAAAGATGAAAAAGAAATACATACTATTACAGCTTCTGATATAGATGTTGATAGTAATCGCATTGGACTTAAAGGTTCTCCTACACAGGTTAAACGAGTTCGACCTGTTGTGCCTATTAAGAAAGAAAACATTAGAGTTACAAAACAAACGGCAGAAGAGTCGGCACAAATTTTGGTGGAAGCATTGCAGAGAATACGGGCTATATAGGAGGCATTATGGGGTTTTCTGAATATAAAGATATATATATTATTGCGAAATCTTTAGATGGGGTTATTGGAAAAGAAGCATTAGAAATTACAGGACAAGCAAGATTATTAGCTAATGAATTAAAAGAAAGAGTTTGTGCTGTAGTTATTGGTGAAAAAGTTACTGATGAAAGCATACAGTTACTGATTGCATCAGGTGCTGATGAGGTATACGTATTAGCGCATGCTCTTTTAATGAATTATGATGGCAAATCATATGCTAAAGTAGTTTCTAAATTGTGTGATGAGAAGAAACCGAGTGCGGTCATTTTCTCAGCTACCGCTTGTGGGAGAGATTTGGCTCCTCGTGTAGCTGCAGAACTTGTATGTGGAGTAACTGCTGATGTAACGGAATTGTCTATTGATAAAGAATCTCATCTTATTATTTGGTCCAGACCGGCTTTGGGGGGAAATATTATTGCAGATATTATAAGTCCTAATTATAAACCGCAGATGGGAACTATACGCCCGGGAACATTTAGAATTCCTTCGCCAGATTATACTCGTCATGGAGAGGTCATTCATGTGCCAGTTTTTTTGTCTGAGGGGGATATTGGTGTAGTAGTAAAGGAAAAAATTCCTGCTAAAAAAGAAGCTTATTCATTAAAAGATGCAGAAATTGTAATTGCTGCCGGACGTGGTATTCGAAATAAACAAGAATGGGATATGGTGGAAGAATTAGCTAATATGTTACATGCCGGAATTGGAGTTACACGTCCTATCATTGATCAAGGGTGGATTTCAGCTGAACATAAAGTAGGACAAACAGGTAATAATGTAACGTCTAAAGTATATATTGCATTAGGTATTTCTGGTGCTATGCAACATATGTGTGCAGTAAAATCAGATATTCTTGTTGCAGTTAATAACAATGTAAATGCACCCATTATGGATATGGCTGATTATTCCGTAGAGTCTAATTTAAAAGACTTTTTACCAGCCATTATTAAAGAGTTAAAAAAGAGAAGCATATAAATTGCTTGACACTTATAAATAGTGAATGCTATAATCATAAAAATTATAAGATATCAATTATAAGCTATTGAATGAGAGTAGTAATAAAGTCAAACTCATTACAGGAAGCCGACGAAACTGAGAGTTCGGTATGCAGTGATTTTATGAATGGACTCAGGAGGCGCAACCCAAAACGTTGTACGGAGTAGGCGTTGCCGGAACTTTCACCGTTAAAAGAAAGCACGTATCGATAATTCTGTACGTAGAGCTGGGCTTTAGCCAAATTGGGTGGTACCGCGGAATAAACTTTCGTCCCTTTATATAAGGGATGGAAGTTTTTTTATTGGGAGGAATTCGTATGCAACAGATTAAAGATGTATCAACTTTAACATTTACTAAAGCAAGAGGGGGGCAATTTAGATGGATTACAATATCGACCTTAATGCTGGCAATTGGAACTCTTTTACATTTAGTATCTCCTTCTTTAGCAGGATTTACTCCTAATTGGATGATAGCGGCTTATTGTGTGGCTATTTTATTAACTAAACCATCTTATAAACAATGTATAGGAATTTGTATGGTGGCAGCATTATTAGAAGTATTTACTAGTAAAGCGGGATTTCCTTATGGAAACTTTTTCAGTGAATTTGCAGGGGCGTTGGTTGCAGGTTTTTTTGCGCATGCTGTACCTCCGATTACTATAGGGAAAATAGAAATGAGACCTGTTTTATCAGGGTTTATTGCAACATTGGTTAGCGGATTTGTTTTTGTAAGTTTATTGAAATTGGTTATGGGAATTCCTACAAATGTTTATATTTTTGTAATATTACCTGCTGTATTTATGGTTGGTATTGCGAATGCTGTTATTACACCTTTTTTATATTTTCCGGCTAAACGTTTATTTGAAAATATGAGTCATAATTCTTCAAAGTTTATTGAGGATAGCGATCATAGTGCATTGAGTCTTGTTCAGAAACAATCTGGAATTATTAGCGTAGAACATTTCAGTTATACCTATCCTGAAGGGGGAAAAGAAGCTCTTCATGACATTAATTTGCACATCAATAAAGGTGATTTTATTGTTGTTACAGGAGCTAATGGTGCAGGTAAAACTTCTTTATTAATGGCAATGGCCGGAGCTATTCCCCAATATTATGGAGGAACTATGAAAGGGATGGTTTTTACAGGTGGTAAAGCCATTACACAAGTAGGAGTTGCTGATTTGGCTTCTAAAGTAGGCGTTATTTTAGCAGAGTATGGAGCACAAATTGTTACATTAACTGTAGAAGAAGAAATGGCATTTGCTTTAGAAAATCATGGATTTAAAGCAGAAGAAATTCGGAGAAGAACTAAAGAAGCTTTAGCAAAAGTTCGTTTATCGGGCTTAGAGAAACGAAAAATATCTACATTATCCGGCGGGCAAAAACAACGTTTAGTTATTGCTGCTGTCTTGGCAGAGAATCCTGAAGTATTAGTGTTTGATGAACCTACAAGTGCTATGGATCCGGAGGGGGTAGTAGAATTCTATGAGTTGGTAGGACGACTTAATAAAGAAAATGGATTAACAGTAGTAGTAGCAGAACATCATTTGGAAGCGGTACTTCCTTATGCAAATAAATTTACATTAATGCATGAAGGGCAGTTACTTATAACAGATACGCCTATAGCAGTTATGCAATATATGGATATGCATAATATTTATACAAATGCAATTCCTGCTATTTATAAAACACAATTAGAATTAGAAAAACAAGGATGCTTTTTTAAGAAAGATTTTATTAATTTGAGAGATGCAAAAGAGGCAATCAATCAATCTTTAGAAGGAGGACAATTATGTTAACTATGCAACATGTATCTTTTGAATATGGTACAAGCGGTTATCAAGTATTGTCAGACATTTCGGCTTCTTTTGATGTTGGAGAGCTTATTGCCGTAACCGGGAGAAATGGAAGTGGAAAAACGACATTAACGCGATTGTTGGTAGGACTTGAACAACCGTCTAATGGCATGATTTTTTATAAAAATAAAAATATTTCGAAAGAAAGCGTTGCGATGAGAAGTCGATTTATCGGATATGTATTTCAGCAACCTGATTGTCAAATGTTTATGCCTACAGTGAAGGAAGAAATAGCATTTGGTCCGTACCAACAAGGAAAGCGGGGCAAAGAATTAGAAGAAACTGTATTAAATGCTATGAATGCTATGGATTTATTGGATTATGAAGAGTCTTATCCCAGAAATCTTAGTAGAGGAATTCAACAAAGAGTAGCTATTGCATCTGCTATTGCTATGGATATTAAATATTTGATTTTAGATGAGCCTACTAGTGGACAGGATGGTAATGAAAAGAAAAAGTTGATTTCACTTATGCATACATTAAGATACAAAGGAATCACCGTTATTCTGGTTACACATGATATGGATATTGTGGCATCTGAATGTACAAGAGTTATTGTAATTGCTGATAAACATATAGTATATGATGGTAGCCCTATGCAACTTTTTGAAAAAGAGGGGAATTGTGAACGATGGGGGTTAGCAACTCCATTCTCTATTGCATTAGGAAAGCAATTGCCTCACAAACCATATTGTAAAAATATGCAAGAATTCTGTTCCGAGTATTTAAAATTAAAAAAGAAGGTGTAATTGATGAGAGACCTAGTACCTATAACAAAAATAATGCTTACCGTATCTGTAGCGGTGTGGGCTATTACCCTTCATACACCTATAGCATTATTAATTCTTTTACTCTTTGATATTTTAATTTTACTTATTTCAAAGGAATTTTTTAAAAATATAAAAGCAATAGTGTTAATTTTTATATTTTCAATACTATTGGGGGTTGTTGAATATATAGGAGATGGAAGTCTTGAAGCAGGTTATGTTTCTGCCTTGCGAATGGTAGATATGAGTACCATATTTATATACTTATTAGGAACTGTTCGTTTACAACATCTTACCGCTGCCATGGTTGAACAGTTAAAGATTCCTTATGAATATGCTTTTATGTTTACGGCAGGGTTACGATTTCTCCCGGATTTTATCGAAGAAAATCGGATTATTTCAGAAGCACAAGCTTGCCGAGGTGTGGAAGTTAAGGGGAGTTTTATAAAGAAATGTAAACATTATATGGCTATCGTAAGACCACTAATGCTCCGTTCTCTCGGAAGAAGTGAAATTATGGCACTTTCGTTAGAATTACGAGGATTTGGAAGTAAAGACAGAACTTTTGTAGATAATGTTTCTCCACATGGTTTGGATTATATAATGATGACATTTATTGTTGTAGCTACTATAAGCATTGTTTACTTACGAATTTATCTAGGGTATTAAATGTAAAAAGGAATGAATTGATGTAGTCAATTCATTCCTTTTTACATGGTGTTTTAAAATTTATTATCTTTTAGCTCGATTAGAAGGGTACCATTCAAAAACCAGTTTTATATCAAATAATTTTTCAAAATATGGTGCAATATCATTAACTGCATGTGCAAACATATCAAAATGGTTTTCTGTTATATAAACTCTAATGAGTGCCATGTTGTGGGAGGAAGAACAAACCACTTTATTTACCAATTGTGAATTGGATTCATCTAAGCACTCTGCCAGTTGTAAAAAACAAGCTAATATTTTAATTTGTTTTATATCTTCGTCACTAAGTAAAGAAAGATAGGGATTATTACGAGTGAATTTTCGAGAATATCCATGATGGAAAGCAATAATAAATGCACACATAATTTGTTCTTTGTGCGATAATCCAAAGATATGCGCATTAGCTGTTAGATATGCACTATGTCGTGCATGACTATAATAATTGATAAGTATTCCGGTATCATGTAAAAAGCTTGCTGTAAACAGTAATTTTCTAAATCTATTAGGTAGGTTATGCAATGATTTCCACTGATCAAACATGGTTAATGCTATTTTTGTAACAAGTGTTACATGTTTATTATCATGAAGAGGAATTGATGCTTTATAATTTTTTACTGATGAAATAAGCATGTTTTTTAAATACTCTTTTTTATTGTCGTATTTTTTGTCATAGTATCTAAAAAAGATACCTTCACGTAATCCGCAACCGGATATAATTAATTCTTCTGGTTTCACCGCTTTTAAAAGTTCTTGAATAACTAAAGTTCCTGCAATAATAATGTCATTTCGTTCATTGGAAAGACCGGATATGTGTTTACGTTCTTCCGTTGTCGTTTTAGTTAAATTAGTAATAATGCGATATAAATCTTTAGTAGGTATATGATAGTTATGAAGTTTAGGTAATGGATATTGTTTTTTTCGTTGGTGAATTTTGGCTAAATTTCTAACTGTACCTCCAATTCCTATAATAGGAATACTTTTTTTAGGTAACCAATCAATCCTATTTAATTGGTTGGCAATGAATAACTCCATTTCTTCTTTTAGACTAACAGATATTTTATTTTCAGAATGAAATTTTTCTGTTAATGTAACAGCACCAATGGGGATGCTGATAGAATTTACACGTTTTTTGTTTTTAACTAATGAAATTTCTACACTGGCTCCACCAAGGTCAAAAAGTAAAAAATCTTTTTGGTCGATGGTATGAATAACACCGGAAAAGCCAAGTGTTGCTTCTGCAAACCCACTAATAACTGTCATGGGGATACCGGTAGAAGCTCGGACTCTTTTTATAAAAGAAGAGCCGTTCTTAGCATTTCTAACAGCAGCTGTTGCTACTGCCAGTACTTTAGTAATATTATGTGATTTTATAATATGAGAATACACCATTAAAGATTTTAATGCTCGTTGTTGTGCTTCTTCTGTTAAACACATGTTATTTTCAAACATTCCATCAGAAAGACGAATAGATTCTTTTTCTTGATAAATTAATTTATAAGAGCCTTTAACACTGATTTGAATAATAACAAATCGTATAGAATTTGAACCTAAATCAATAATTGCAATTTGTTCCATGTATACTCCTCACTTTAGTGACTATGGTTATTATTTTACAATAGATTTTTCTCTATTAACATAGGATAAATACTAAATTATAAATTATTTTAAAAGTAAAATAATTTATTTTTATTTAAAATGGGAAATATAAATATATGAATGTATAATAATAAGTAAAGGTATAACGTGATATTTTAATGATTAACTATAAAAAAGCGAGGACTTTTATGATAGCAAAAAACAATAATATTTATGGGATAATTCATATTGGTTCGGCATCTCTTTCTATGAGAATAGTAGCCTATTATGATATAGAAGATATAGAAGTTATTGAAGAAGTCGAAAAAGATATTACTTTTGGGGAAGAAGTATTTTTAAATAAAAAACTATCATTTGCATCAGTAAGAAAATTATGTCATATGCTTAATGGGTTGAAGCAATTATTAAATGATTATCAAGTCACTGAATATCGTGTGTATGCAACTGCTGTTTTTCGTGAAGCGGAAAACAGGCGATCGATATTAGATTTAGTACAAGTGAATACCGGATTTATAGTGAATGTATTAGATATGTCACAAGAAATATATTTAGAGCATTTTGCTGTACAACATAAGTTAAAAAGAGAAATTAGCAAAGAAAAATATGAATTTGGAAAACAACTTTTATATGTAGATATTACTTCCGGCTGTTTAGGATTTACTGTATGGCAAGGTAATGCAATTAAGTATCAACAAAACTTGCATATTGGTTCTTTGCGCTTATTAGAAATATTTAATACAAATCAACGAGCTTCTAAAGATTATCCACAAGCTTTAGCAGAATATATTCATGTGATTATGTCTCCTATTTGGAATGCCATTAAACAATTTAAAATAACTGCTATTGTTTTTTCCGGTAGAGAGTCCAGAATGATTGCTCAATTGTTAGGATATACTTTTAGAAAAAAAGACTTGGTTGTATCTAGTTCAGCTGATGTATTTCAACTATATAATGATTTAAAACATCTTTCCGTATCACATATTTTAAAGATATACAATGTAGAAGAATCAGTAGCAGAGATTATATTACCGACTATTTATATATGGGCTGAAATATTAAAAAATATGTCTTCTCAATATATCCTTATTATGAAAACCACTTTTTTAGAAGCTGTAAGTATGTACTATGGTGCTACCAAAACAAAGGATGATGCGATTGAATGGATGCATCAACAGAATTTAACTCTTACAGAAGCTATTGCCAGAAGATATTATTATGAACCTGAGCATACTAAGTGTATGCAAGAATATAGCCAAATCATTATCCATGCATTTAAACATTTAAACGGATTAGGAAAGCGAGAAGAATTCTTACTTGCTATGACACTTATTTTGTATCAAATTGGAAAACATGTAAATTTGATGGAGTCTAATAAGAATACATGGAGTCTTATTCGTAGCATTGATATTTTTGGTATATCAGAGATGGAAAAAGATGCTGTAGCATGCATTGCTTTTTATGCACAAAAGGGAATGCCGGAAGAGGATGACTATGAGTTTAAATATTTAGATAGTCAATTAAAAATGACAGTACTAAAGCTGATAGCTATATTTAGATTAACATATGCAATGGATATTTCACGAAAGCAAAAAATTAAAGATGTTACTGCACGTATGCAAGGAGACTTTTTGCTAATTGAGTATAATAGCATGGAGAAAACCTCATTAGAGGAGTGGATGTTTGCAAAAGAAAATGACTTATTTAAAAATATTTTTGGAATAGAAGCCAAGTTGGAGAAACGATAATGATGAAGAGCACAAAAAGAGGAGAACAAAGCTATCTAAATAGAGAGCTATCATGGCTTTCTTTTAATGAACGAGTATTAGAGGAATCTATAGATCCTAATAATCCATTGTTGGAACAATTAAAGTTTATTGCGATTACATCGTCCAATTTAGATGAATTTTTTATGATACGTGTTGCGGGATTGCGGCATCAAAAAGAAAATAATATTACAAGAAAAGATATTGCAGGCATGCTTCCGGAAGAGCAATTACAAGAGATTTCTGAGACTGCTCAGAGATTAGTTTCTAAGCAATATATGTATTTAAAACAAGTATTGAATGCATTGGAGCGAGAAGGTTTATTTTTTGTAAAACCTTGGAATATAACTAAAAAACAATATCAATGGTTAAAAGAATATTTTGAAAGAGAAATTTCACCGGTTATTACACCTATGGCTGTTGATTCTTCACATCCATTTCCTTTTTTAGCATCTAAAAGCCTTAATTTGGCATTACTTTTAGAAAAAATTGAAAGGGTTGGTGATGATGATAATGATATAGATGTAAAAACTGCTATTGTACCTGTTCCTGCTGTTTTAGATAGAATTATTAGTTTACCGGATGATGAGGCGTATCCCCAAAAACATGCATTTGTATTGTTAGAAGATGTTATTCGACATTTTGCACAAAATTTGTTTATGGGATATGATCTTTTAGAAGCAAGAGCCTTTCGTATTACTCGCGATGCCGATTTATATATTGATGAGGAAGACGCACAAGATTTAGTTGTTGAGGTAGAACGACAATTAAAAAAGAGGCAAAAGGGGGAAGCGGTACGTATTGAGTTTGAGCGTGGGACTAGTCGATTTATACAACGCTTTATGACTCAATCTATGAATTTAGAAAAAGAAGATTTATATGAAATTGATGGTCCTTTAGATACGACAGTATATTTTTCATTTTGTGGTATTAAAGGGTATGATACTTTGCGATATGAATTTGCCTATCCACATACTCCGTGGAGTATGATTCAATCAACAGAAAATAATATTTTTGATATGATTCGAGAAAAAGATATGTTGGTACATTTACCATATGAGTCTTTTGATGAATCGGTTGTTAATTTTGTAATGTCTGCAGCTACAGATCCGGATGTATTGGCTATTAAACAAACTTTATATAGAGTAAGCTCTAAAAGTCCCATTATTCTAGCTTTAGAAAAGGCCGCACAAAATGGAAAACAGGTTACTGTTCTCATGGAAGTAAAAGCACGTTTTGATGAAGAAAATAATATTCATATGGCAAGACGTCTGGAAAAAGCAGGGGCACATGTTATTTATGGGTTGGTCGGACTTAAGACGCATTCAAAATGTACATTAATTATTCGACGAGATAAAGATGGTATTCGGAGATATGTTCATGTGGCGACAGGTAATTATAATGCATCAACTGCTAAACTATATACTGATTTAGGGATTTTTACTTGCAAAGATACATTTGGTGCAGATGCCTCTTCCTTTTTTAATCTTTTATCCGGATACTCAGATCCACCTTTATGGAATTCTTTTTTAGTAGCACCGATTAATTTGAAAGAACGATGTGTGGAACTTATTGATAGGGAAATTAAACATGCTACCAATGGAGAGTATGCACATATGGTTATTAAGATGAATTCTTTATTGGATCGTGATATGGTAGATAAACTTTATGAGGCATCTTCTGCAGGTGTATGTATTGAACTAATTATTCGAGGTATTTGTGTTTTAATTCCGGGGTTATGCGGTAAGAGTGAAAACATTACGGTTCGTAGTTTGGTCGGACGTTTTTTAGAACATAGTAGAGTGTTTTGGTTTTCTAATGGGGGACGTGAAGAGTTATATATAGGTAGTGCAGATTGGATGCCGCGTAATTTAAATGATCGAGTCGAACTTATGATTCCTGTAGAAGATAGTGATTGTAGAAATAGAATAAAAGAAATGCTACATATGGAGCTGTCAGATAATCAAAAAGCACATATAATGCAGCCTGATGGCACTTGGAGAAAAGTAATAGCACAAGAAAATCAATTTTGTGCACAAAATAATTTTCAAATTTTAGCAGAAAAACGCGATAAAGAACAGCAAATGACCTTACGTCAAAAGTTGGAACCATATATACCTGTAAAGTAAAAATGAACATGCAAATAAAAACGGATTATAAATTTTATAATCCGTTTTTATTTGCATATATGAGAAAAAAAATACCCATATATACCTTCAAGAATATTTTAATAATTTTTTTTAAATGTACGGAATAATTTTAAGAATTTATAGGTAATGTGGAGAATTACTATGGTTTACAATTAAAAAATAAATAAAAATTCTCCTGTATATGAACATAGTTAACAATATGATATTTATAAACATATAGATTTAAAGCGAAAAATATGTAATTTTAAAAGAGTTTTGAATACAATTAAATATAAAAACAAATCAAATTTTAAACTTTATTTATTGATAAATGCTAATATATCTATATAATTCAAATTGTTAACCTTATTTAATTTGACAGAATGTCCGTGTATGGTAGAATATTTCACATAGGAGAGATAATTGTGGGAAATATAAAACTTATAAAATTACGGCGTATGGCTGTGGGAATGCTTATGCTTTTGATTCCTGTTATCGGGTCGCAAATTGCAATGGCATCTCTTTCTTCAGAAAGTATGTTTTCTAAAGAAGGGAAAAAAATTACTATTATTGATGGAGAAAATCGTATTACCGTACATTCTAATAGTAATGATTACAAACAAATAATATTTGAAAATAATATCACGTTTGGAAAACATGATTCCTATTGGACAAGTTCTAATGTAGTCAATGAGGGCTCAGTGATTGTTATAGAACGAGCGGTGCCGGTTATCCTTGATGTAAAAGGAAAGCAAAAGAAAGTGTACACTACTGATAAAACAGTACAAGGCGTTTTAAATACACAGGGATTTGATTGGAAGACAATGACTGCTTTAGAAGATGATATGGAAATGGTTAGAGCCGGAATGGTTATTCACGTTGTACCATATACAACTAAAATAGTTACTGTTGAACAAGATGGAGATGTCGTTTATGACAAGTGGTATGACAGTTCTTTAAGTTCGTCTGAACAAGTTATAGTTAAGGAAGGGCGACCGGATAAAGTAAAGGCAACTATTCAACAAACTATAGTTGAGGGGAAAGTAGTTAAGAAACAAATTATTAAAACTGAGACTATTGCACATGGCGAACATGGAATGATGAAAACAGGAGATAGCCAAGCGAATGTTTTGGGGTGGGTTTCGCATATGTATGCAACTGCCTATCATCCGGCTGATGGTAATGGCGATGGTATTACTGCAACAGGAACAAAAGCAGGATATGGAACCATTGCTGTAGATCCTGCAGTTATTCCTCTTGGTTCAAAAGTGTATGTACCTAATTATGGGGACGCTGTTGCTGCAGATACCGGTGGGGCAATTAAAGGAAATCGAGTAGATTTATGCATGGAAAACTACTCCGAATGTTTTGACTTTGGAGTAAGGTATGTAGATGTATTTGTACATTACTAATAATAAAAAGCAAGGATGACTGGTCATTCTTGCTTTTTATTTATTTTAAAATTTATAAAATATGTCTACATGTTATAATTAAATATCTAGGAGGATTCTTATGATTGCTTTTATTGCATTACTAATTATGCTTGTTGATCAGGGGACTAAATATATTGTTCAGCAGTATATGGAATTAGGGCAAACTATTGCGGTTATCCCGAATGTTTTTCATTTTACTTATATTTTAAATCCAGGTGCTGCTTTTGGGTTATTTCCATATCAAAATTGGATATTTTTAATTATTGTAGTTGCACTTTTTATAGCATTTTTTATGTTTAGGAATAAAATTGAATTAGCCCCCTTTTATTTTAAGTTAGGAATCAGTTTTCTGTTGGGGGGCTCATTAGGGAATGCGATAGACCGTATACGTATCCAAAGTGTGATAGATTTTTTTGATTGGAGAATATGGCCTATTTTTAATATTGCGGATATTGCAATTTGTGTAGGAACATTTTTAATTATGTTGTACTTTTGGAGGGAAGAGTTATGAAAACTTGTGTATATAATATAAATTCTTCTGAAATTGGACTTCGGGTAGATCAATTTCTTACAGCAAAAACAGGACTTACTCGTTCAGAAGTGCAAAAATGGATAAAAGAAGGATTGGCTCACAAGGATAGCAAAGTACTTAAAGCAAATTATCGCTTAGAAGAACAAGATGTTATTTCTTTTTCTTGGAAGACAAAAGAGAAAATAGAAATATATCCAGAGAACATTCCTTTGAATATTTTATTTGAGGATCAGGATATCTTGGTTATAAATAAAAAAAGAGGAATGGTTGTACATCCTGCGCCGGGAAATGGAAAGGGAACGTTAGTCAATGCCTTGCTGTACCATTGTGGGGATGGAATAAAACAGGTGGGAAGTGAAGGTCGTCCGGGGATTGTTCATAGACTCGACAAAGATACATCCGGTGTTATGGTCGTAGCTAAAACATCGTTGGCATACAATAAGCTCCAGAAAGATATTGCAACACATACCGTACAACGAAAATATGTAGCTTTAGTACATGGGCAGATGGCGGGTGAACATGGTGAAATTCGGCTTCCTTTAGGAAGAAGCAATAAGGATCGTATGAAATGGGATGTACAACCGGAAACAGGGAAAACCGCTATTACACATTTCAGAGTTTTAGAATATTTAAATCACTATTCATGGGTGGAATGTCGATTGGAAACTGGACGTACACATCAGATACGTGTTCATATGGCACATATCAGACACCCGGTGGTTAATGATCCTTTATATGGTTGGAAAAAAGATGATTTCCCTATTTCAGGTCAAGCACTTCATTCTTGTTTTTTAGCTTTTATACATCCAGTAACAGAAGAACATATGTGTTTTAATGCTCCGATTCCTAATGATTTGCAACAGTGTTTAGAGCGAGCCAGAAAAGAATAGCTAAAAAGTATATAACTTTGACAAAGAGTCTATAGCAAAGTACAATAAGGGGTATCAATGGGGACGTACTGGTTTCGACAGGGGTTACTGTATCATAGACAGCGAGCCGGGATTCCATCTTCCCGTAAAACGGTGGGAACACATAAAAGCAAGAAATAACTTTGCTTTAGCAGCTTAATGTAAACTGCTTGCCTCTTTAGAATTTTCCTGTGATTTTAAACAGGCATCAACTAACAGGATACTGATGAGAGACTTCCGGTATCTCTGAGGGAAATTCAACCGGTATAGGTAAAGGTAGTTTGTTCCTGTACAATACTTTACTGAAAATTAAAACAGGAACTGCGCTCGGAGAGGTTTATGGGGCGGGCCTTTTGGACAGGGGTTCAACTCCCCTCGTCTCCACCAAAAAAGTCAAAGCGAGATGAATTCTCGCTTTTATTTCAAGCTTAATATTGACAAATATCGATATATAAGTTAGAATACGAATACTGAAAATATAATATTATAATGTAGGAGGAAAATATAATGATTAATAAATTGACTGGTGTAGAAAATTTTGATAAAGCAATTGCTAAAGGAGATGTTATTGTAGGCTTTAGTGCACCTTGGTGTGGTTATTGCCGCAAAATTCGTCCCGTAATGGAGAAGTTATCTGAAGAAATGGATATTCCTTTTTATGGAATAAATTGTGATGATGATCAAGAATTAGCTAGACGATATAAGGTAGAAACTATTCCTAATATCTTTTATTTTAGAGACGGAAAGCCTATAGATAATATCATTGGATATGGTACAGTTGGATATAAAGAATTAAAAGATTTTTTTGCTAAAAACAGTATCAAATGATTGCACATAAAAAGGAATCTTATCAAAAGATAAGATTCCTTTTTATGTTAATATAATAGAAAATTACTGAAGGAGGAGCGGTATATGTTTGTTAGGGATTTAATACAAGAAATAAGAACAACACGACCATTAATCCATCATTTAACCAATTACGTTACTGTTAATGATTGTGCCAATATAGTGTTAGCTATAGGAGGTTCTCCGGTTATGGCTGACGCAGAGGAAGAAGTAGCTGAGATGGTTACATTGGCATCCTCGCTTGTCATAAATATAGGGACATTAAATAGGAGGAAAGTTTTATCTATGTTTCAAGCGGGGGAAGCGGCTAAGAAACACAATATTCCTATTGTTTTTGATCCTACAGGTGTAGGAGCCACTTCTTATAGAAATGATATAGCAAAAGAGATTATAAAAGAAATTCGTCCAACAGTTATTAAAGGGAATGCAAGTGAGATTTTAGCTCTTTTAGGAATAAAATCAAAGGGGAAAGGTGTGGATGCTTGTACGGGGACATCGATGAACACTTTGATAGCAGGGACAAAACAATTATCAGAATTAACAGATGCAATTATTGTAACAACAGGAGCTATAGATATTATTTCAAATGGTAAACAGACAATTTTGGTGAAAAATGGTGTAAGAGCGATGTCTTTAGTGACAGGAACCGGTTGTATGTGCAGTTCTTTAATTGGTACTTTTTGTGGAGTGGCTCAACAGGATATATTATCAGCAACTGCAATGGCTGTTATAATTATGGGGATTTCAGGAGAATTGGCATGGGATAAAGAAGGTTCTCGTGGATTGGGGCATTTTCACATGGGAATTATTGATGCAATTGGAGAGATGAATCATGACATTCTTAAGAAATATGGTAGATGGGATAAAATATAATATTGATTATTCTTTATATTTAATAACGGATAGAAATTTGCTTGGAAATCGAAATATAGAAAATATAGTTGAAGAAGCGATACAAGGAGGGGTTACTGTTGTTCAATTAAGAGAAAAGGACGGTGACTCCGTTTTTTTGTATGAACAAGCTTTGCTTATTAAAACTATAACGGATAAATATAACATCCCTCTTATTATCAATGATAGAGTGGATATTATGCTTGCTGCCGATGCAGCCGGTGTTCATGTTGGACAAACAGATTTACCTGTAGCTGTTGTTAGAAAGATAATTGGAAAAAATAAGATACTAGGCGTATCAGCTTCTTCTCTTGAAGAAGCTTTACAGGCGGAATTTGAAGGTGCAGATTATTTAGGTGTTGGCTCTATTTTTTTAACAAAAACGAAACTGGATACAAAGAAAACTTCTTTGCAAACATTACAACAAATTACTCAATCTGTTCATATACCGACATTAGCTATTGGAGGCATTCACTTAGATAATATAGATAATTTTAAAAATGTAAATATAGAAGGTATATGTGTAGTTTCAGAAATTATGGGAGCAAAAGACCCTTATAGTCGTGCACTACAACTACGAAGTCGATTAAGAGAAACGGGGATAAAAAAGAGAAAAGTGAGATAAAGGAAAAAGGGAGAAAGAGAGAAAAAATAAAAGAAAAAGAGGATAAAAATAGAGTTGACGTAAGAAATAGGGATATGATAGGATAGGATGCGTCGCCAAAAGGGCGAATAAGCAGAGAAAAAACTTCTGTTTTACTTAAAAAGTTACTTGACAAAAGAAAATTTGTAAGGTAACATAATGAAGTCGCTTACGGGCGATTGGTTCTTTGAAAACTGAACAGTATGACAAACAAAAGCCGATGTGCGGATTGGAAACAATCCCGCAATAATTTGAGAAAAAAAGGCAAGAAAATAATCGAGCCAAACAAACAATCTATCATGGAGAGTTTGATCCTGGCTCAGGACGAACGCTGGCGGCGTGCTTAACACATGCAAGTCGAACGGAAAGAGATGAAAGAGCTTGCTCTTTTATTAATTTCAGTGGCAAACGGGTGAGTAACACGTAAACAACCTGCCTTAAGGATGGGGATAACAGACGGAAACGACTGCTAATACCGAATACGTTCTAAGCATCGCATGATGCATAGAAGAAAGGGTGGCCTCTACAAGAAAGCTATCGCCTTAAGAGGGGTTTGCGACTGATTAGGTAGTTGGTGAGGTAACGGCTCACCAAGCCGACGATCAGTAGCCGGTCTGAGAGGATGAACGGCCACACTGGAACTGAGACACGGTCCAGACTCCTACGGGAGGCAGCAGTGGGGAATCTTCCGCAATGGACGAAAGTCTGACGGAGCAACGCCGCGTGAACGAAGAAGGTCTTCGGATTGTAAAGTTCTGTGATTCGGGACGAAAGGGTTTGTGGTGAATAATCATAGACATTGACGGTACCGAAAAAGCAAGCCACGGCTAACTACGTGCCAGCAGCCGCGGTAATACGTAGGTGGCAAGCGTTGTCCGGAATTATTGGGCGTAAAGCGCGCGCAGGCGGTTTCTTAAGTCCATCTTAAAAGCGTGGGGCTCAACCCCATGAGGGGATGGAAACTGGGAAGCTGGAGTATCGGAGAGGAAAGTGGAATTCCTAGTGTAGCGGTGAAATGCGTAGAGATTAGGAAGAACACCGGTGGCGAAGGCGACTTTCTAGACGAAAACTGACGCTGAGGCGCGAAAGCGTGGGGAGCAAACAGGATTAGATACCCTGGTAGTCCACGCCGTAAACGATGGATACTAGGTGTAGGAGGTATCGACCCCTCCTGTGCCGGAGTTAACGCAATAAGTATCCCGCCTGGGAAGTACGATCGCAAGATTAAAACTCAAAGGAATTGACGGGGGCCCGCACAAGCGGTGGAGTATGTGGTTTAATTCGACGCAACGCGAAGAACCTTACCAAGCCTTGACATTGATCGCAATCCATAGAAATATGGAGTTCTTCTTCGGAAGACGAGAAAACAGGTGGTGCACGGCTGTCGTCAGCTCGTGTCGTGAGATGTTGGGTTAAGTCCCGCAACGAGCGCAACCCCTATTTCCTGTTACCAGCACGTAAAGGTGGGGACTCAGGAGAGACCGCCGCGGACAACGCGGAGGAAGGCGGGGATGACGTCAAGTCATCATGCCCCTTATGGCTTGGGCTACACACGTACTACAATGGGTGCCAACAAAGAGAAGCGAAATCGCGAGATGGAGCGGACCTCATAAACGCACCCCCAGTTCAGATTGCAGGCTGCAACTCGCCTGCATGAAGTAGGAATCGCTAGTAATCGCGGGTCAGCATACCGCGGTGAATACGTTCCCGGGCCTTGTACACACCGCCCGTCACACTATGAGAGTTAGAGACACCCGAAGCCGGTGAGGTAACCGCAAGGGACCAGCCGTCTAAGGTGGAGCTGATGATTGGAGTGAAGTCGTAACAAGGTAGCCGTATCGGAAGGTGCGGCTGGATCACCTCCTTTCTAAGGAGACAGCTTTATAGAAATATAAAGACTGTAGGTCGGACATCGGAAGAGAGTTATACTGTTCAGTTTTGAGAGAACCAAAAGTTCTCTTAAAAAAGGAAAAGAAGATGTTCTTTGAAAACTATATAGAAGTAAAAGACGTAAGAAAGATTTCATAGAAAATCAATCTTGCGCACTGAAGGAAACTCAAAAGCAAGAAGGTCAAGGTGTGAAGTATGTAAGTTAAGATACTAAGGGCATACGGTGGATGCCTTGGCGATATCTGCCGAAGAAGGACGCGACAAGCTGCGAAAAGCTACGGGTAGGCGCAAATAGCCGTTGAACCGTAGATATCCGAATGGAGAAATCCGGCGGTGGTAATGCACCGTCACCCATACCGACCGGTATGAGGAGGGAACTCGGTGAACTGAAACATCTAAGTAACCGGAGGAGAAGAAATCAAACGAGATACCCCAAGTAGCGGCGAGCGAACGGGGAAGAAGCCTAAACCGAATAAGGAAACTTAATCGGGGTTGAGGACCGACAAAATTGGAGGAAAAGTTAGCCAAATCTCTTGGGAAAGAGAGCCGAAGACAGTGAGAGCCTGGTAGGCGAAAACAAGAACTCTAAGGACGGAATCCAGAGTAGTGCGGGACACGAGAAATCCCGTATGAAGCAGGGGGGACCACCCTCCAAGGCAAAACACAGATATCGACCGATAGCGCATAGTACCATGAGGGAAAGGTGAAAAGCACCCCGGGAGGGGAATGAAATAGAACCTGAAACCGTATGTTTACAAACAGTCAGAGACCGTATATAAAACAGGTCGATGGCGTGCCTATTGAAGAATGAACCAGCGAGTTACGAGGGCCGGCAAGGTTAAGCAGGAAATGTGGAGCCGAAGCGAAAGCGAGTCTTAATAGGGCGAGAAGTCGGAAAGCGTAGACCCGAAACCACAGTGATCTACCCATGTCCAGGTTGAAGCACAGGTAAAAATGTGTGGAGGACCGAACCTATATCTGTTGAAAAAGGTTAGGATGAGGTGTGGGTAGGGGTGAAATTCCAATCGAACGTGGAGATAGCTGGTTCTCCCCGAAATAGCTTTAGGGCTAGCCTCAAGTGGTGATTACAGGCGGTAGAGCACTGATCAGGAGCGGGACCTACCCGGTTACCAAACCCAGTCAAACTCCGAATGGCTGTAATCAAACTTGGGAGTCAGACTACGACTTATAAGGGCCGTGGTCAAGAGGGAAACAGCCCAGATCATCAGCTAAGGTCCCAAATGCCGTGCTAAGTGGCGAAGGATGTGGCGTTTCATAAACAACCAGGATGTTGGCTTAGAAGCAGCCATCATTTAAAGAGTGCGTAATAGCCCACTGGTCGAGAGACGCTGCGCCGAAGATGTCCGGGGCTCAAGCACGGAACCGAAGCTATGGCAGACGCAAGCCGTCTGGGTAGGGGAGCGTTCTTATTGGGGAGAAGCGATACCGGAAGGAGTCGTGGACTGATAAGAAGTGAGAATGCTGGTATGAGTATCGAAAAGAAAGGTGAGAATCCTTTCCACCGAAAGCCCGAGGGTTCCTGAGCAACGATCGTCGTCTCAGGGTAAGTCGGGACCTAAGCCGAGGCAAGAAGCATAGGCGATGGACAACAGGTTGAAATTCCTGTACCGGAAGAGTCTGATTGAGTGAAGGAGTGACGCAGAAGGGCACACAAGCATGCGAGTGGAAGAGCATGTCTAAGTGCGTAGCCTGTATGATAGGAAAAACCGTCATACGAGAAGGGTGAGACATGAAGGGGAGTTAAAGGAGACTTTAATGAACTTGTGAATCCCATGCTGCCAAGAAAAGCTTCTAGCGAGGACTCGTCCGCCCGTACCGTAAACCGACACAGGTAGGCGGGGAGAGAATCCTAAGGTGCGCGGGAAAACCCTCGTTAAGGAACTCGGCAAATTGCATCCGTAACTTCGGAAGAAGGATGGCCCTTGGTAGGCGAAGAGTCAAGCACTTGGAACCGAGAAGGGTGGCAGAAAAGAGGCCCAAGCAACTGTTTACCAAAAACACAGGTGCCTGCGAAAGCGAAAGCTGAAGTATAGGTGCTGACGCCTGCCCGGTGCTGGAAGGTTAAGGAGAGAGGTCAGCTAAGGCGAAGCTTTGAACTGAAGCCCCAGTGAACGGCGGCCGTAACTATAACGGTCCTAAGGTAGCGAAATTCCTTGTCGGGTAAGTTCCGACCCGCATGAAAGGCGTAATGATTTGGGCACTGTCTCAACGAGGGGCCCGGTGAAATTGAAATACCTGTGAAGATGCAGGTTACCCGCGACTGGACAGAAAGACCCCATGGAGCTTTACTGCAGCTTGAGATGGAATCTCGGAAGTAGATGCACAGGATAGGTGGGAGACAAAGAAGTATGTACTTAGGTATGTATGGAGTCGATGTTGGGATACCACCCTTCTAGTTCTGGGATTCTAACGCCAGGAGTAACGACCCTGCGGACAATCTCAGGTAGGCAGTTTGACTGGGGCGGTCGCCTCCGAAAGAGTAACGGAGGCGCCCAAAGGTTCCCTCAGGTCGGACAGAAACCGACCGACGAGTGCAAAGGCAGAAGGGAGCTTGACTGCGAGACCAACAAGTCGAGCAGAGACGAAAGTCGGGCTTAGTGATCCGGTGGTACTGTGTGGAAAGGCCATCGCTCAACGGATAAAAGCTACCCTGGGGATAACAGGCTAATCTCTCCCAAGAGTTCATATCGACGGGGAGGTTTGGCACCTCGATGTCGGCTCATCACATCCTGGGGCTGGAGTAGGTCCCAAGGGTTGGGCTGTTCGCCCATTAAAGTGGTACGCGAGCTGGGTTCAAAACGTCGTGAGACAGTTTGGTTCATATCCATCGCGGGCGTAAGAAGTTTGAGGGGGGCTGCTCCTAGTACGAGAGGACCGGAGTGGACGAATCAATGGTGTACCAGTTGTCACGCCAGTGGCATGGCTGGAAAGCCACATTCGGAAGGGATAAACGCTGAAAGCATCTAAGCGTGAAGCCCACCCCAAGATGAGACTTCTCATCAGAAATGAGTAAGATCCCTTATAGACTATGAGGTAGATAGGCCGCAAGTGGAAGAGCAGTGATGTTTGGAGCGATGCGGTACTAATAGATCGAGGTCTTAACTTAGAGAGAATCACAAAGCGCAGACAGTCTTGGAAGAGACTTCAGTGGTACTTCTATATAGTTTTGAAGGAATATCTTCAAAGAGAAACAGTGGCGATAGCTGTGAGGATACACCTGTACCCATGCCGAACACAGAAGTTAAGCTCACAAACGCCGAAAGTACTTGGCTGGAAGCGGCCCGGGAGGATAGGAAGCTGCTGATTAAGAAAGAACACTCATAGGAGTGTTCTTTTTTATTGTATATATACTTTTTATATTGAATGTTAAATGCAATATAAAAAGCTTCTTTATTTTTATAAAGAAGCTTTTTTGTTTAAATAGAATTGCTGGATCCTACTACTTCACGAATCTTATGAATTACCATTTCTTTTACAGCTTGTCTTCCTGCTTTTAAATAAGAACGTGGATCAAAATTATCCGGTTTGGAATAAATACTTTCTCTTACAGCAGCAGTCATTGCAAGGCGAATATCGGTATCAATATTAATTTTGCATACAGCCATTGTAGCAGCTTTACGTAGCATTTCTTCCGGAACACCTTTTGCTCCTAATACTTTTCCACCAAATTCATTACATTTTGCAACATACTTAGGTATAACAGTAGACGCACCATGAAGAACAATTGGATAGTTAGGAAGTAAGTCGCTTATTTTTTGAAGGCGTTCATAATCTAAATAAGGCTCTCCGCTATATTTATAAGCACCGTGACTTGTACCGATAGCAATTGCTAGAGAATCACAGCCGGTAAGTGCAACAAATTCAGCAGCTTGCTCAGGATCAGTAAAGATAGCATCTTTAGCATCTACGCTTACAAAATCTTCAACACCTGCAAGACGCCCTAATTCTGCTTCTACTACGACATTATGAGCGTGTGCATATTCTACCACTTGTTTGGTGATTTTTACATTTTCTTTATAAGGAAGTTTAGAACCGTCAAACATAACAGAAGTAAATCCGCCATCAATACATTCTTTGCACATTTCAAAGGATGCACCATGATCTAAATGAAGTGCTACCGGGACTTCCGGAAATTGCTTAACAGCAGTTTTTACGAGATCTACAATATAGGGTTGTCCTGCATATTGTCTAGCACCTTCAGAAGCTTGTAAAATTACAGCTGATTTTTCTTCATGTGCTGCTTCCATAATGCCTTGTATAATTTCCATATTGTTTACATTAAATGCTCCAATTGCATAGTGTCCTTTATATGCTTTCTTAAACATTTCTTTTGTGTCTACCAGTGCCATTTTGAATCCTTTCAATTACTTATAATTAAAAATACATATAGTCTACTTCTTATAGATTATACTAAGAATTTATTATATAAAAACTTCTCTATTATTATACGTTGTATAAATTATTTTTTCCAGTTGAAAAGGAATATCAATTATATAATTTAAATAGAAGAATATAATTTATGATTTGTGCTAAAATTAAAAGGAGGTTTTACTTTTTATTTTATTATAGGGATATAAAAACAATAGTGTATAATTAGTAAGTATTTAAATATCATACGGGTTATAAATATTAACTTTTAATATATAAGGATGGATAAGGAAATGAAATCATTTTCAAAATCAGTCAGCCGAATTGGTATAGATATGGGATCATCTCAAACGCGTATCTTTTCAGAAGGGCAACTTTTATTAGAGGAGAAAACTGTGGTAGCAGTTGATAATACAAATGATGATATACTTGGCTTTGGCACAGATGCTATTATTCATTATCATACAGAACCACAACGTGTACGTTTAGAATGGCCTGTAAAAAATGGAGCTATGATTGATTATTACTATACCAGGGGTATTTTAAGTTATTTCTTAAAAAAAGGATTAAAACATTCTTTATCCAGGCCTGAAATTGTAATGTCAATTCCTAGTGGACTTAGTTCGGTAGCAAGACATGCTTTAATTGATGCAACTATGCATGCAGGAGCAGCTAAAGTTTATTTAGTATCTTCTTCAGCAGCGGCTATTTTTGGGCAAGGAATTTCTTTAGGAGGTTCTGATGTTATTTTATCTGTTGTAATGGGAAGAGATATTACAGATTGTGGACTTTTTTCTTGCGGCGGGATTGTAGCACAGGAACAAATTGCTTTCGGTGGAAATAGCATTAATGAAGAAATTCAAGCATATGTAAGAGATTCTTTAAAAATTGTAATTGGAGAAGAAGAAGCGGAAGTTATTAAACAAAGTATGGTGTCTATAGCAGATCCAAATGCAGTAAAAGTTTTTACAATTCATGGACGTCGATTAGTAGATGGAGGTGCTGTAGCCGTTGAAATTAATACTACAGCACTTTATCAGGTTATTCAGACTGCATTAATGCCGGTATTGGAGTCAATAGAGCGTATTATTCGGAGAGCAACTCCGGATATGGCAGAAGATTTATTAAGAAATGGTCTTTTATTGTCCGGTGGTGCTGCACAATTATCAGGACTTAATCATTGGCTTAGTGCTCAATTAGGGATTCCTGTTGTAATAACCAAACATTCAGACTTAGCAGTGGTTATTGGTTGTTATCGTTCTTTTGATAAATATCGTCAGTTTCCGGATTTAATTGAAAGTGGAGATAAGTACTACGGAGGTAAGTAACTTTGTTCTTTTTTGGAAAACGCAAAATTATTATTTCAATACTGCTTTTTTTATTTATGACAATCTGTGGTTGGTTTTGGAGAAATCGAGAAGCGGTTTCTTTTATTTCGCAACCTCTTTCTATTGTTGAAGCACCTTTTATGTATGGTGCCAGTCGATTGACTTTATTAGGAAAATATGGTGGAGTAACTATTAATAAAATTCTTTCCAATTGGGATGAATTAGATAATTTAAAACGTGAAAATAATAATCTTAAAGCTGAACAAGTAGCATATAGTGAAATATTAGCAGAGAATATTAGGCTTAGAGAATTACTTGCATTTAAACAACAATATAATCAGTATCATATGCTTGGTGCAAAAGTTATTGCTAAAGATTATAATAGTTGGACAAACACGATTACTATTGATAGAGGTGCGGATGACGGAGTTTCTAAGTATATGGCAGTCATAGTGCCGGATGGAGCAGTAGGATTTATTATAGAAGCAGATAAAATGACTTCTAAAGTACAGTTACTTGTAGATCCAAGAACTTCTATAGGAGGAATTATACAAAGACCGGAATCTCGAGTTGCCTCTATTTTAAAAGGAACAGGGAATCGTTCTGATTTACTTGTTTTTGGAAATATCCCCAAAGAAGCTGATGTTATTAAAGGGGATACCGTTATTGCATCTGGATATGGCGGAATTTATCCTAAAGGAACTCTTATCGGTACTGTAAAACAAGTAGATGTAGATAAGTTGGGAATTTCTTTAGAAGCATTAGTTAAACCGGCTGTTGATTTTACTCGATTGGAAGAAGTATTTGTTGTTATTGCTTTTGAACAAATGATAGATCCTTTAGAAATAAAAAATCAAGTTCCTTTAACTGAGCCCGCAATGAATCCTAATGAGCAGCAAGCTAAGGATAATAAAACAGGTGACTGATAATGAGTGTATTTTATATGATAATCACAGGCTTTTGTGTGTTTGTTATACAATGGTCCATATTCCCTTTTTTATGTAGTGCTATTTGGCAACCCGACTTATGGTTAACATTACTTATTTTGAGTGCCTTAATGTATGATAAAAAAGAAATACTTATTTGGACTATTTTTGGAGGTTTTATTCAAGATATTACCTCCGGAAGTATGATTGGTACACATTTACTTCTTTATACTATTATAGCCCTTCTATTTTTTAAGTTTGTAAGGCAAAAGTTTAATAGAAGATGGTATATTTCAATTTTGGCAGTTATGATAGGTACTTTTATTTATACTATATTATCAGGGTTATTAATTACTATTAGTGGAGAAAATCTTTCTTTACCTATGTATATTGCATTTAAATCTGTTCCACTTATGTTATCAAATGGTGTATCAGCACTTTTTATGTATAATTTACTGTGGAATGTGACAATTGAGGGGGAGTCGCAGTGGTAAAAAGGAATAAAATCCCTGGATTTCTCAGTAATCTTATAAAAAAAGAAGAAGAGTCTAGATATGCAAATATGCTTTATATTGCGGTGATTTTTCTTTGTTTATTAAGTTTACGTATTTTTTATATGCAAATTCTTAAAGGGTCCTACTATAAGAGTGAATCTGATGGAAATAGAATGAGACAAATTCCGGTACAGGCGGCTCGAGGTGTTATGTATGATCGTAATGGAAAAATTATGGCGGGTTCTCGCAGTGCTTATAGTATTATTCTTTCTGATGTAAATAAAGATAAAGATATTCCGGAGATAGAGTTAAATCGATTAGCTTCTTTACTAAATATATCAGCATCTGAAATTAAAGAAAAAATTTCTAAAAATAAAAAATCGTTTGGTGAAATTGTTATTGCAAGAGATGTAGGGATTGATGTAGCCACACAAATTGAAGAAAGACGGGATGAATATCCTAATTTTAATATTGAAGTATATCCTTTGCGGGTATATCCGTTAAATGATGCCGGGGGACAAATTCTTGGATATGTTGGTGAAGCGGGAGAAGAGGATAGAGATTCTAATGGAAATACCTATCAATTGGGAACTATTATTGGTAGGGCAGGCTTAGAGGCTCAATTTAATGAATATTTAGAAGGTACAAATGGTACTAAGTTAGTAGAAGTGGATGCATCAGGTCATCCTGTAAAAATTCTTAATGGTATACCGGTAACTCGAGGTCATAACATTAGACTCACTTTAGATAGTAGAGTACAAAAAGCAGCAGAAGATGCTATTAAAGAACAAATGATTACATTAGGTAGTTCAGGTTCTTTTGCAACCGGGGCGTCTGCTGTTGCAATGGATCCACAAACGGGAGCTATTTTAGCTATGGTTAGTTGGCCAAGTTATGATTCTAACCATTTTAGCCAAGGTATATCAGCTAAAGAATGGAATAGCTTAATAACGAATCCAAATCATCCTATGCAAAATAGAACTATTTCTTCCATGTATCCACCCGGGTCTACCTTTAAGGTTATTACAGGGGCAGCTGCGTTAGAAGCTCATGTAATGACACCTAGTGAGCAAATTTATGACAGTGGTAAACATTGGGTTATAGATAAACGAAATGCACAAGGAGAAGCTTTTGGATGGATTGATTTTTACCAAGCTATGGCTAAGTCTGATAATGTCTATTTTTATGAGATGGGGCGTCGTTTAGGGATTGATCGTCTTGCTGCCATGTCTAGAGCATTTGGGCTTGGAAAAAAAACAGGAATTGATTTGCCGGGAGAAACGGAAGGTAATGTGGCTAGTGAAGAGTATAAAAGAGAAGTGTTTAATCAAGATTGGTACTTAGGAGAAACTTTTGATGCAGCCATCGGGCAAAGCTATACTTTGGTTACACCTCTTCAAATGGCAGTGGTATACTCTGCCATTGCAAATGGTGGATATCGTTATCGCCCTTATTTAGTGACTCGTATTGATAATTTTGATGGAACTCCTCTTAAGATTTACTCTCCGGAAGTTATGGGAACAGTTCCTATTTCTAAAACGACTTTAGAAACAATTCAAGCTTCTATTTTAGGAGTTATGAAAAAAGAGGGAACAGGAGGATTTTTATTTGCAGACTATCCTATACCTATTGCAGGTAAATCGGGAACAGCAGAAACTAACGGTATCGATAATGGATGGTTTATTGCTTATGCACCTTATGATAAACCTGAAATTGTAGTGGTGGTTATGTTTGAACATAGTGGGTTTGGTGCAGATTCAGCGGCACCTGTTGTAAAAAAGATGATGGATGCTTATTTTCATCTTGATGGAAATAATAAAATAAATTAGAAAAGTTTCTTTGAAAAAGAGAGGAGGCAATCGTGTGAGCCATTTGACTGCAATAGTATCTGGTAAAGGTGGGGTAGGAAAATCCACCTTAACAGCCGCTCTCGGAATTACTCTTGCTCGTGCAGGGAAAAGAGTACTTCTTATTGATGGAGATTTAGGTCTTTGTAATTTAGATATTATTTTAGGTGTTAGTGATAAAGTAAAACATCATATATATGAATTGGCACAAGGTAGTTGTTTTCTTGAAGAAGCGATTATTTCTGTATCTGATAATCTTGATTTTATAGCAGGAACCGTAGAACAAACTTGGGACTACGTTTTTGAAGGAGCTATAGATACCGTATTGGAAGATTTAGGGGAAATCTACGATTATATTTTATTAGATTGTCCAGCAGGAATTGGGCGGGGAATTGAATATGTGAAACAACATGCTGATGATGTAATACTTATACAACTTCCCACAAAAACAAGTCAAAGAGATGCTTTACACACTCGTGAAATTTTAAGAAACCATATACCTATTTGGGTTTTATTAAATGAATTTACTTATAACAATCAGGAATCATTGGAAGCTGTTTTAGCACAAATAGATAGAGAGAAACTATTAGGAGTAGTTCCTTATTCTGAAAAGATTTCTCTACTTTCTAATCAAGGAAATTTTATAAATGAGTCTTATTGGGGCGTATTAACGGAAGCCATACATATTATTGCAAAGAATTATATAGATTTTAAAGTATATCCTAATTCTACATGGATACAATTGTTAAAATCTGCAGAGGAAGAAATTCCTTTAAAAGTAGATGAACAAACTAAAAAACGTGAAAAAGAAAAACAAACTTTACTTTCTCGTATGGTGTATAAATGGGGACGAAGGAGATGGTAATCAATGCATAAAATATTGAAAATTTTCAAAAAATTAGATTGGTCACTATTTCTTTCAATAATAGGGTTAGCAGTTATTAGCTTATTAATTATTGGAAGTGCTACACATGCCAATATTTCTCATGTGGAAGGACAATTTGATTTTATTATTAAACAGGGAGCTTTTCTATTATTAGGCATTATTACATCTATTTTTATGTTAAAGTATGATTTTCATATTTTAGAGAAATATATTAAAAGTATTTATATTTTAAATATAATTTTACTTTTAATTGTAAAATTTGCCGGTACCAGTGCACTTGGTGCACAACGTTGGATACAAATTGGACCGTTTACGCTGCAACCTTCAGAATTTGCAAAATTATTTATGATTATTTGTTTAGCTAAGTTATTAGCTAAACATCCGGAAGGTTTTCATACATGGAAAAGTTTGATTCCGGTTATAGCACTTATGGGGATTCCTTTTATTTTAGTATTAATTCAACCGGATTTAGGAACCAGTTTAGTTTTTGGCGCTATTACGTTTGGAATGCTTTATGCTTGTGGATTTGATATGAAAATGTTTAAGCAGATTTTAGGGGGATTTATTGTTTCATTGCCGGCTATTTGGTTTTTCTTATTGCATGATTACCAAAAAATGAGAATTAAAGTATTATTTGATCCTGACTTAGATCCTTTTGGTTCAGGATATCATGTGATTCAATCTAAAATTGCTATTGGTAGTGGTGGTTTTTTTGGAAAAGGACTTTTTGAAGGAACACAAAGTCAATTAAATTTTTTACCGGAGAATCATACAGATTTTATTTTTTCTGTTGTAGGAGAAGAACTGGGATTTATTGGTGCGATATTTTTACTGTTTTTGTATTTTTTAATACTTTATAGAGCACTTATTATTTCACACTCTACACATGATAGATTTGGAAGCCTTATTGCGGTCGGTATTTTCTCCATGTGGTTGTTCCAAGTTTTTATTAATGTAGGAATGACTTTAGGAATTATGCCTGTAACAGGAATTCCATTACCTTTTATGAGTTATGGCGGAAGTGCTCTTCTTATGAATATTCTATGTGTGGGACTGTTAATGAATATTTTTATTCGAAGGAAAAAATTGCTATTTGATGAATAGTTAAGAATGTGAAAACAATAAAGAGGATTCTTCAATTATTTAAATGCATGGTTCTTATTCATGTTAAAGGGAGGGGTAATGAAACAAATCTTATTAGATTGCTTGCCGGAAGAGATTATGATGGCAGTAATTACAGATGGAATACTTACAGACTTTGAAATTGAACGTGTTGAGGAATCCAGTTTAGTTGGAAGAGTATATAAAGGTATTGTAAAGAATGTATCACCTACATTAAAAGGTATATTTTTAGATATAGGTATAGCTAAAAATGCTTTTTTACGAATGGAGAATTGGCCTTCTATAAAAAAGAAACCTACTATTGGGGAATCTATATTAGTACAAGTATTAAAAGATGCAACAAGTACGAAAGGGCCTTTAGTTTCAGGTGTCTTGAATATTCCTGGAAGATGTGCGGTTTTACTTGAAAATACCGGTTATATAGGCGTGTCTAAAAAGATTTCCAATGAGAATACAAGGAAGCAATTAAAAGATATAGGATATTCTTTATGCCCGGATGGATTAGGGCTTATTATACGCACAGTAGCAGCTGAAACGGCTATTGATAAAGTAAAAGAAGAAATTTCTCATCTTATTAATACATGGAATATTATTAAGCGTCGAGCTGAAATAGAAAAAGCTCCGGCTCTTTTATATAGAAGTAGTGATATCGTAGTTAGATGTCTTAGAGAATATATAACCAATAAAAATGATTTTATTATTGCTGACGATCAGAAGATTGTTAAACGTTTACAGCATATTGCAGAATCAGAGGAGAGTTTAATAAAAGAGAATATTCAATATTATGATGGTATTACTCCTATTATGCAAAGGTATCAAGTTTGGGAAGATATTCAATCCCTGTATAAAAGAGAAGTTCAATTACCGTCCGGAGGATCTATAGTTATTGATTATACAGAAGCATTAACTGCGATTGATGTTAATTCCGGTTCTTTTCATGCTTATGGAATTCCTCATGAAGATGCTGCTTATTTAACCAATAGAGAGGCTGTTTTAGAGATTGCAAAGCAGATTAGATGTAGAGGTATCGGGGGAATTATTCTTATTGATTTTATTGATATGCAAAAGGAACAGAATAAAGAAAAGATTGTAGAGCAGCTTAAATCAGCAGTAAAAAAAGATAAAATTAAAACAGTCGTTTGTGGAATGACATCACTAGGTCTTGTTGAAATGACCAGGAAAAGAAGTACATATCGGTTAGAGCAATTAGCATATAGTTCATGTCCTTTGTGTGAGGGACATGGACGAATAGCTTCTACACAATCCATAATTACTACTATTCACAGAAATTTAAAAAGAATTAAAAAGAATTATAAAAGAGATGAAAAAATTATTATTCAATGTCATCCTTCGATTGCAGAATCATTAGAATCAGAAAAGGAACAATATTATTTAAAGTCGTTAATGCATAAAGATATTCATATAGAAAAGAAAGAGAGTTTAAAACGAGAAGTTTTTTCTGTATTATCTTTGTCCGAGTAAATTAAGTTAAAACAAATTACAGAGAACTATAATTTATTCTTGCAATTGTATAGTGCATTTGTTATACTAGTCAAGAATTATGTTTGTTTTGAAATGAGGTGCAAACAGTGAAGAAGGGAATTCATCCGGATTATCATCCAGTCGTATTTCGCGACATCGGTGCAGATTATTCTTTCCTGACTCGTTCTACGGCTACTTCTGACCAGACCG
Organism: Dialister pneumosintes; assembly: GCF_001717505.1. Taxonomy (NCBI): domain Bacteria; kingdom Bacillati; phylum Bacillota; class Negativicutes; order Veillonellales; family Veillonellaceae; genus Dialister; species Dialister pneumosintes. Next base: position 632,670 of record NZ_CP017037.1, on the reverse strand, counting down.
TAAAATGGGAAGATGGTAATGAATATCCGTTGATTAATATCGATATTAGCAGCCAGTCCCATCCGTTCTATACAGGACAGCAGCGTTTTGGTAAGGCTCGTGGTCGTATCGAAAAATTCAACAAGCGTTACGGCGTTAAGTAAAAAATGGAAAACAGGGCATTTGCCCTGTTTTTTTCATTCTCTGAATTTTATATGATATACTGATTTGAGATATTTCAAAATTATATGATGTGAGGAGTTAATAAATGAAAACAGAAAAACTGGAAGCGAAAGAAGCCAGATTTTTAAGTATAGAAGATCAATTAAGCGATCCTTCCGTAATTGCAAATCAAACGAAATGGAGAGCTTTATCTAAAGAACATGCTGAATTATCAGAAATTGTGCAAAAGTTTAGAGAATATAAAGAAGCAAATAAACGTTGTCAAGATTTAAAAGATATTCTTGGCGATAATGATATGAAAGAATTACATGATCTTGCTAAAGAGGAGTTAAAAGAGGCAACAGAGGAGATCGTATGCTTAGAAAAAGAGATTCGAGTGTTGTTAATTCCTAAAGATCCTAATGATAATAGAAATGTTATTTTAGAAATTAGAGCAGGCACCGGTGGGGATGAAGCTGCATTGTTTGCTGCAGATTTAATAAAAATGTATTTAAAATTTGCAGAAAGTCGTGGATGGAAAACTTCTATTGCTGACTCCAGCGAAACAGATTTAGGAGGGTTTAAAGAAGTTACTTGTCTTATTGATGGTCAAAATGCTTATTCATTACTTAAGTTTGAAAGTGGTGTACATAGAGTACAACGTGTGCCTGAAACTGAAAGTTCCGGACGTGTACATACTTCTGCTGTAACCGTTGCTGTATTGCCTGAGGCACAAGATGTGGATGTAGATATTGATATGAAAGACCTTCGTATAGATGTATATAGAGCATCAGGGGCTGGAGGGCAGCATATTAATAAAACATCATCAGCTATTCGTATTACGCACATTCCAACAGGAACTGTGGTAACTTGTCAAAATGAAAGAGACCAAAGACAAAATAAAGAAAAAGCACTACAAATTTTACGTTCCAGATTGTATTTAGAAGCTTTACAGAAAGAAGTAGAAAAAACTGCTGCGGATCGAAAGGGGCAAGTTGGTTCGGGAGATCGTTCTGAACGTATTCGGACATATAATTTCCCACAAGGTCGAGTTACCGATCACCGTGTACACGTAACATTATATCAATTGGATGATTTTTTGAATGGGCATATGGAGCCGATACTTCATAGACTTATTGAAGCTGATTTGGCACAGCGGATGGGAAATGAGGACGAATAATGACTGCTAATAGTGTATGGACTATACAGCGTATTTTGCAGTGGACAACTCAATATTTTAAAATACATCACATTGAAGAAGCTAGATTGGATGCAGAGCTTCTTTTAGCACATGTTTTAAAAAAAACTCGTATTTATTTATATACTAATTTTGAGAAAATATTAAATAAATCAGAATTATCAGAATATCATACTCTGATTGAAAAAAGAGTACAAGGACTTTGTGTAGCTGCATTAACGGGACATAAATCTTTTATGGGATTAGATTTTTATGTCAATAAAAATGTATTAATTCCTCGTCCGGATACGGAAGAGTGGGTAGAAAAAATTATACAAAGATATAGAACGGTTGAAAATTTTAAAATATTAGATTTGGGTACTGGGAGTGGGGCCATTGTTCTTAGTTTTCTTACTTATTGTATAGGTGCTATTGCAGTTGGTATTGATATTTCAGATGATGCACTAGATGTAGCAAAAAAAAATGGAGTATTATTATCTTTATCTGAACGAGTAGAGTGGAGACAGGGAGACTTTTTAAAAGCATTAAAAGAGGGGGAACTATTTGATGGAATTTTTAGTAACCCTCCTTATATACCGACGAGAGAAATAGAGACTTTAGCAAAAGAAGTAAGACATGAGCCTTATTTAGCATTAGATGGAGGCATAGACGGGTTGGATTTTTATCGACTACTTGTTAATGGAGCTGCTAATCATTTAAAGCCGGGTGGTTTTTTAGCCTTTGAAGTAGGAATTAATCAATCAAAGATTGTTGAAACTATGTTACAAAAGACAGCATTTTTTACTGATTTTGAAATCATTAAAGATCTTAATGGTATTGAGAGAGCTATTTACTGTAGAAAGAAGTGAGAATAATGAAGACCAAAGTCATAAAAGCAAATGCTCATTCTTGGAATCAGAAGCTTAAAGAGTTATCTTATATTATTAAACAAGGCGGTTTAGTTGCTTTTCCAACAGAAACAGTTTATGGTCTTGGCGGGAACGGACTGGATGCGAAAGTAGCTAAAAAGATTTATGCAGCGAAAGGGCGTCCTTCTGATAACCCTTTAATTCTTCATGTAGCAGATAAAAAAGATGTAGAATTATTGGTTTGTGATATTACACCTCTTGAAAGAAAACTTATGGATGCTTTTTGGCCGGGGCCTTTAACAATTGTTTTTCCAAAAAAGGATATAGTGCCTTTTGAAATTTCAGGGGGACTTGATACGGTTGCTATACGATGCCCGGCGTTAGAATTTACCAGGGAATGGATTCGTGCCTGTGGAGTACCTATTGCCGGACCTAGTGCTAATTTATCAGGAAAACCCAGCCCAACTACTGTAGAAGCAGTATTGCATGATATGGATGGTCGAATTGATGCAATTATTGATGGAGGAGTTACTGATATAGGTGTCGAATCTACCATTGTATCTGCTAGGCAAAATAAAATAATTATTTATCGACCTGGTGGAATTACCAAAGAGATGCTTGAAAACTATGCTTCCGTAGAATTGGATAAGGGACTTACTTCTTCTTTTATACCACCTTTAGCTCCTGGAATGAAATATACACATTATGCACCTACTTCACCTTTGGTAGTTTATACTGGTGATACTAAAAAAGTAGAGAATAAAATTTTATCTTTTATAAATAAAAAAGATAAAAAATATGGTTTTTTTGTAAGTGAAGAAACAGCTGCTTTATTACCGGAGGATGCGGTTGTCTTTTGCTGGGGATCTAGGAACAATCAACAACAAATGGCACACCGATTATTTCAAGGATTACTATACTTTAACACGAATGTAGTTGATGAAATTATAGGTGAAGGAACCTCGCATACAGGATTGGGATTAGCTATTATGAATCGCTTGACTAAGGCTTCAGGATATCATATTATTGTTGAAAGCACGTAATAAGAGTAATTTATTTTATTAAAGTATACCTTTAATAGGGGGGCAATGAATGAAAGTTGCAATAGCAAGTGATCATGGTGGATTAGAATTAAAGAATGTAATTAATGAACACTTAAAAGATAAAGGAATAGAAGTCATTGATTGTGGAACTTATACAAAGGAATCTTGTGATTATCCGGATTATGCAGAAAAAGCATGTAAGAAAGTACAAGATGGAAATGCAGAAATTGCTATTCTAGTTTGTGGTACCGGATTAGGAATGAGTATTGCTGCAAATAAAATGAAAAACATTCGTGCAGTAGTGTGCGGAGAAGAATTTTCAGCTTATCATGCGAAATCACATAATAATGCGAATGTATTATGTTTGGGCGCAAGAGTTGTAGGGATAGGACTTGCTACCTTAATAGTAGACACCTTTTTAAATGCGTCTTTTGAAGGTGGAAGACATGAAAGACGTGTAAATAAAATTGCACAGTTAGAATCTTCTTTGTTTGAATAATTTTGATATTTATAACTTTGTTATATTTCATTTTAATTTTTATTATAGGTATTTTCTAGGAAATAAATGTGGTAATACATTAAGGAAATCAAGAAAGGAAATTAAGTATGAAACATATAAAACAAGATAAAGCAGTTTATGAAAGTATCAAAGAAGAACTGAACCGTCAGAGAAATAAATTAGAGATGATAGCCTCTGAAAATTTTACAAGTTATGCAGTTATGGAAGCACAAGGCAGTATAATGACTAATAAGTATGCCGAAGGCTATCCGGGGAAAAGATATTATGGTGGGTGTGAGTTTGTAGATAAAGTAGAACAATTAGCTATTGATAGGGCTAAAGAGTTATTTGGTGCTGAACATATAAATGTACAGGCACATTCCGGATCACAAGCAAATCTAGCAGTTTATTATGGTATTTTAAAGCCCGGTGATACTGTAATGGGCATGAATTTAAATGATGGTGGACATTTATCTCATGGAAGCCCTGTTAATATTTCAGGTAATTACTTTAATGTTGTTTCTTATGGTGTAAGTCGTTTGGATGAACGTATTGATTATGATGAATTGGAAAGAATTGCAGTAGAAACTCAGCCGAAGTTGTTGATTGGTGGTTCCAGTGCTTATTCACGTATTATTGATTTTGAAAGAATGGCGACAATCGCGAAAAAAGTGAATGCTTTATTTATGGTAGATATGGCTCACTTTGCCGGATTAGTGGCTGGTGGCGATTATCCTAATCCGATACCATGGGCAGATATTATAACTACCACTACACATAAGACACTCCGTGGTCCACGAGGGGGAATTATTATGTGTAAAGAAGCTTTAGCTAAAATTATTGATAAAGCAATATTTCCTGGAATTCAAGGTGGCCCATTAATGCATGTGATTGCTGCAAAAGCAATTGCATTAGGAGAGGCACTAACTGATGATTTCAAGACATACTCTCATCAGATTTGTCTTAATGCAAAAGCATTATCCAATGAATTAATTCGAAGTGGAATTCGAGTGGTATCAGGCGGGACGGATACTCACGTATTGCTTGCTGATGTAACTACTTTAGGCATTAATGGAAAAGAAGCACAAAATGTATTAGATGAAGTAGGAATTACGTGTAATAGGAATACGATTCCTTTTGAAAAATTAAGTCCTTTTGTTACAAGTGGAATTCGCTTGGGATCACCTGCATTAACAACTCGAGGATTTAAAGAAGCTGATTTTGTAGAATTAGCAGGAATTATTAGTGCTGTATTAAAAAATACTGAAAGTGAAGAAGTAAAAAACATTGTCAAATCACGGGTCAAAACTCTTTGTGATAAATATCCGCTGTATAAAGACTTTTAAATAGAATTTCAAAGGAAATTTTACAGGAGCATCTTTTGATTAATAGATTATTATCAAACTTTACGGACAAAGAGAGAATAGAGGAAGTCATAAGATTTCTTATTGTTGGAGGAGGCTGTTTTCTTCTTGAATATATTTTGTTATATGTTTTAACTGAATATATGCATATAGGATATTTAGTTTCTTCTGCTATAGCGTTTACGGTTTCGTTACTTGTTAATTATATTCTTTGTTTGCTTGTTGTTTTTAATGTGAAGCATCAAAGCAGTTTAGAAATAGGGTTATTTATTATTACTTCATTGATAGGATTAATAATTAATCAAGGAGTTATGTGGTTTTTAGTTGAAATCATTGCATGGTGGTATATGTTTGCAAAAGTGATTGCAAGTGGAATCGTTATGATTTGGAACTATATTACAAAGAGATATATTTTAATTAGAAAATAATGATATAAAAAAGCAAGGAAAATAAATTCCTTGCTTTTTTATATGCTTCAATGTATGTGATCCATAAACACATATAAGTTATTTTATAAATCATTAAAATAACTTGTGTATTTAAAAATCTATGCTAAAATTATAAAAATATTAAATTCATAAATATAGATATTACCAATGCTTTATAGGAGGAATTTGCATGAATAAAAAATGGAAATGGATTATCATAAGCATAAGTTTGCTTGCTATAGCATGTGGTGGAGGATATAGTTATGTATCCACGCAAGAAAAAGCGGTACCTAGCTATACACTTGGGAAAGTAGAAAAAGGCAATATATCACTTCATATTGATGCTACAGGAACTATAGAACCTATCAATAGTGTAGACTTATCAGCTAACGCTTCCGGGATACTTGAAAAAGTATATGTGAAACAAAATGAAAAGGTAACTGTAGGACAAAAACTGGCAACAATCCAATCAAAAGCTTTAAATAGTACACGAGAAGACGCACAAAATACTTTAGAAAATAAAGAATCATATTATAATCGTTTAATTCAGTTGTATCAACAAGATGCTATTTCCTACCAGACTTTAGATAATGCACGTTTAGAATATTTAAATGCTAAGGCTGCTTATGATAAAGCACAAGCAGAAGTAAATGACACAGTGATTATATCTCCGCTTGATGGAACTGTGATTGGAGAACCTATGAAAGCAGGAGAAACGGTTTCTCAAGGGTTAGCTAGTCAAATGCTTATTATGACGGTTGCTGATTTAAGTAGTATGCAAATTCAACTGCTTGTAGATGAAACGGATATAGGAGGAGTTATTGCTGGACAAAGTGTAGAATTTACAGTTGATGCATATCCGGGAAAAGTATTTCATGGTGTAGTTAGAAATGTTTCTAAAAAGAAATATTCTTCATCCTCCTCATCAGTATCCTCTTCTGTTATTTACTATACGGTATATGTAACTATTAATACAGATGAGTTGGAAGGTTTATATCCTTCTATGACTGCTCGTGCGACTATTATTGGGAAAGAAAATAAAGATAGCTTATTAGTTCCTGTTACTGCTATTCGAACGGATGCTTCAGGATCTTATGTCTACAAGTCCGTAGGGAAAGAATTGAATAAGGTTTATGTAAAAACAGGTATTACTACAGATCAAAAAGTAGAGATTTTAAAAGGATTATCTGAAGGAGATGAAATTGTTGTAAGTGGTACTATTGCGAATGAAATAGACACTAAGTCTGACAACAAGCGACAAAGGAGACCATAACTATGACAAATATAGAGGATAATGTAATTAATTTAATAAATATTTCTAAAAGTTACTATATTGGAAAGCAAGAGGTCCCTGTATTAACAGATATTAATCTCTCTATAAAGAAAGGCGAATTTGTATCAATTATGGGATCTTCCGGAGCAGGTAAATCCACATTAATGAATATTTTGGGATGTTTAGATCGTCCTACAACCGGATCTTACTTGTTAAATGGGAAAGAAGTTGCTAATCAAAACGATGATGCGTTAGCGTATACAAGAAATAAAGAGATTGGGTTTGTATTTCAAAGTTTTAATTTAATTCCTAGGCTATCAGCATTAGATAATGTTATTCTGCCTATGATTTATGGTCATGTATATAAATCAGAAAGAAAAGAAAGAGCACTTCATATGTTGGAATTGGTAGGGCTTGAAAGCAGAATTGATCATGTTCCGGCAGAAATGTCAGGAGGGCAACGTCAACGAGTTGCTATAGCACGTGCATTAATTAATAATCCTTCCATTATTATGGCTGATGAACCAACAGGTAACTTAGATAGTAAATCGACAAAAGAAGTAATGGAAATATTTACAAAATTATATAAATTAGGTAAAACTGTTATTTTGGTAACACATGAAACTGGTGTAGCTAATTATGCGTCTCGTCATGTTATTCTTTCTGATGGACATATTAGTAAAGATATAAGAGGTAAATTGGTATGACAAATATTTATCTTGAAAGTATGCAAATGGCATGGCATTCTATTGTAAGTAATAAATTGCGATCATTGCTTACCATGTTAGGAATTATTATAGGCGTATCCGCAGTTATTGCGTTGATGTCTGTTGGTTATGGTGTAAAAGCAGATATTGAAAATGATATTTCAAGTCTTGGCTCTAATACTATTACGATTACACCAGGAGCTAATGATAAACCCGGCATGAAATCTGCTGCAGGATCCATGAAGAATCTTAGTTATAAAGATTATTTAGCTATTCAAAATTTGCCCAATATAGATTTAGCAGCGCCTATAGTAAGTGATAGCTATATAACTGTTAATGGGAATAAGAATTGGACTACTTCAGTTACAGGAATTACTGTAGAATATGCAGATATTTCAAATCAACATCTTAATGAAGGGCGTTGGTGGACTACTGATGAATATAATGAACGTACACGAGTTGCTGTTATAGGAAAAACTGTAGCAACCAATTTATTTGGGAAAGAATCTCCTTTGGGGAAAAAAATTAGAATAGGGAATCAACCTTTTACAGTGATTGGGATATTAAAAGAAAAAGGCTATAGTTTTCAAGATCAAGATGATAAAATTTTTTGTCCATTTACTACAGTTCAGGAACGTATGATGGGAATTACTTATGTGCATGCTATAGTGGTATCGTCTAAAGATAGTAGTCGATTAAATCAAATAGAAACAGATGTGACTAATCTGTTAAGAACTCGGCATAAGACATCTTCTCCTGATGATGACGATTTTAGTATACAAAATTCACAAGATATTTTAGAAACGGTAGAAAATACAACACAAAGTTTAACACTTTTTCTTGGATGTATAGCTGCTATTTCTTTATTAGTAGGTGGTATAGGTATTATGAATATCATGTTAGTTTCTGTGACTGAACGAACAAAAGAAATCGGTATTCGTAAAGCTTTAGGAGCTACTTTTCATATGATTATTATTCAGTTTTTAATTGAATCTGTAACGGTTAGTCTTACGGGAGGTATTATTGGTGTAATTATTGGATGTAGCATAGCGAAGATACTTCCACATATAGTATCTATATCCACCGTTATTACATCAGCACCTGTTATCGGTTCTTTTTTCTTTTCTGTTTTAATTGGACTTGTATTTGGTATTTATCCTGCACGAAAAGCTGCAAAGCTTAATCCTATAGAAGCATTACACTATGAATAAAAAAGAAATTCCTATGTATTGTACATAGGAATTTCTTTTTTATAAAAATATGTGACATATGTTAAAATTAACATATGAAAAGAGGGGTTATGAAATAGTAAAACAGGGGAACAACAAAAAGTAAACCAACAGATATAGATGGAACAAAGCCACATTAATACGTATTTTAACAAAATAAGAGTATTGTGGCTATGTAGATAAAAGCAAGTGACAGATTATAGACAATGTGCATGAGCCGATTATAGACTGAACTACTTTTGAAAATAATGTATCTGTTAAAAGACTAAACGGCGATGGAAAAATTTCCTTTCAGGCTTGATGTACTGTAAATATTGCTGAACGTGAATCCACATTCGCACCATACTCAAAAACGGAAAAGTACAGCGTGTAACCTATTGTAGTGGATATACAAGAGGAAACGCAAAATAACCTAAATGCAATTCCTCATATCGTATTGATCTCAGGCTGTTATGGAAACATTAGTAGAAGTATTGCGAAAGATAGCACCGTATTCTCCAGAAACTAAAGCAGAGTTTGAGAAGCTAAAAAAGCAGTCTGGATAAAGAGCAGACTGAAGAAGTCAAGAAATATAAAAAGCGTATGCCACAAATCACAGACAGAATGAAATAGTATAGAAAGAGTAATGAATAAGCTCTATGAAGAAAATTTTCTTGGCAATATGGATACAGAACACTATGAGCAATTATCAAGAAAGTATACGGAAGAATACTATACCTTGAAAGCAGAAGAGGTAAAAATATGTTAGATTATAAAGTTTTTTTATTGTATATTTTGATTTTTGTACTTGGCGGTATTTTAATTGTAAGATTTGCAAGGCTGCTAAGCTATTTATTCTTTCCGGATGATTATTATACAAAGCATTTTTGTGAGTTGAAACCTCTTATAAAAGTTAAGAGTAAAAAAACAGCTTGGATATTAAGTTTTCTTATACCGATTCCTATTATTGTTGGATTGAGTTTTCTGCGATTGGCCCATATCGGTGACTTTCTTTGGTATCTTTCGCTTTATGCTAAACCAAAGACCGCATTTTATACTTTAGGTTTTATATATTTTGTAGAGGCTTTTATATTTTTGATTATTATACTGGAACAAAAATCAACAAGAAAAACATGTAAGAGTAAACAAAAATTGATACTAGCCACTTTATTTTATTCCATTCTTATTATTAGTTTGTTTATAGGCATATATAAATATATGCCTGAATTTTAGGAATAAAAGATTAACTCCATAAGAAAAAATTGATAGAGTTTTTTGCAGATAGGGAAAATATAAAAAGTCAAGGAGTGGTTAAGGATTTTGAAAATAAATTATATTTTTTTAGAATTACAAGTAGAATATCTAAATTAGAAACAGTAAATCAAAAAAGGTTTACTGTTTTTTGTTCAAAATTAGAAAGAGAGGAAAACGAAAAATGAAAAACATAGAAGAAAAATCTTAATAGCAGATGAAAAAATCAAGCAGTTACAAAATAAAAGAAAAGTAAACAGGAAGATTTTTATAACGCGCATACAGCAGAGCTTATTTTATTTGAAAGTGCATTTAGGAGAAGGTAAGACCTTAAATATATCCAAATGGAAATCAGAAGTTGCCACTTTGAAGAAAGACAAACAAAACCTTTACAATCAAATATTAGAAATAAGAGAAGAAGTAGAACAAGCAGAAAAAAGTTAAGACCTGTATAGAGCAGTTACAGGAACGGGAGAAAGAGCATACACCGGTAAAGAGAAATGAGTTAGGGTTATGAAAAGTGGTATAATAATTCGGTTAGTATAGACAAACAAAATTGAACTTATAAAGATGAAATTATGGTGACTGGGAGTATAACAATGTTTCGTAATGATACTTTATGTGATATCAAAGGGGCATTTAATGAAAAAATATGAATTTAGGGCAGTGAGATCAGGTAAACAAGAGACAATCATAGGTTTTGCTTTTTCTGCGATAATCATGTTTCCGATTTTAGCGATACAGCTCGGGCTGTTTTATACAGGCTTGGATAAAAGCATAAAATCAAATCAATCTTCTTTGTTTGAATTTGGATATGTTTTTTTCATGTTTTTAATAATTTGTGCGAGTTTTTTCCTTGTCAGTAAAATACAAAAGAAGTTAGTAAAAAATTATGTCGTAGAACTTAATGTGACAAATATCAAAATCTTGGAAAATGGAAAAGAAATCATGTCTGGTTCGGTTTCGTATTGCGAGATAATAAACAAAGCAAAAGGAAATCATATAAATAATGTATCTATCATAATATATACTGATACAGATAAAATAACCTTTAAACTTAGGAGTAAGAAGTGGAATAATATTATGGGGAGTTTTCAGTTAAATCCTTTAGGAACAAGTGATGCAAAGGATATGAAAATCGCATTGGAGTTGAGTAAAGATATTAAAGAGATTCTTGAGAAGTATGTAAGTGCCAATTAATGAGTTTGTTCGTTAACTTATAACGTGCAAAACAATTTTTAGGGGATGAAAAAGTTAAATTGTATTGCTAATATTTTTCTGTATTAAGTTCTTGGAAAATTTGAATATTATTCAAATTTTGCCGACAAATACGCTTGAAGAATGAAGTAAATAATAATTGCTTTAGTCTGACAAATAGAGGGATATCAAATACCAAAACAGTAAATCAAAAAGACTAGAGGTTTTTTCTTTGACTAAAAATGAAAATACCTTACAGAAAAAGCATCTATAAATATAAAAAGGTACTTGACAAAATGTTTCTTGAAATATAAGCAAAATTATAAAAACAAATATAGATATACAAATCAAATAATAGGCTTATGTGGTTATAATAAGAGAATAATAGTAATTCATTTATATGTTATAATGCAAGAAATAAGAATTATATTGATGGAGGTCTATAATGGATTTTTCACTTACACCTAAACAAAGAGAAGTTGTAGAACTTGCAAGAGCTATTGCACAGGAAGAAATCAAAGTAGCATCTTTGATTATAGATAAAAACGGAATAGTTCCTGATTCTTTGATGAACATATTAAAACAATCAGGGATGACGCAATTAGCGATACCCAAAGAATATGGCGGTGCAGGATTGGATATTTTAACTGTAGCTATGGTTGCAGAACAATTAGCGATGGGGTGTGCCGGCATTGCTACTATTTGTGCTGCTAATGCATTGGCTACGTTTCCTGTTCTTCAGGCGGGAAATGAAGAACAAAAAAATATATGGTGCAATTGTTTAAATGAAGGTGGTATGGCAGCGTTTGCTTTGACAGAACCCGGGGCCGGTTCTGATGCAGGCGCCGTATCTTGTCAAGCAAAAAAAGTGGATGATGGATATCTTATTAGTGGAAATAAATCTTTTATTACCAATGGACCTATAGCAGATAAAATTGCTTTATTTGCTAATACTAGACAAGAAGGAGGTATTCGTGGACTTACTTTATTTATGGTAGATGCTAAAGCTAAAGGTGTTTCTATCGGGAAGAAAGAAGATAAGATGGGGATTCGTGCTTCTTCTACCTCTGAAATTATTTTTGAGGATTGTTTTGTACCCGACTCCCAGCGAATAGGTAGAGAAGGGCGTGGCTTTAAGATTGCCATGCAAACATTACAAACATCTCGTCCGGTAGTAGGTGCACTGTCTGTTGGTATTGCACAAGCCGCTTTAGATGAGGCAGTTGCTTATTCACAGCAAAGAAAACAATTTGGTGCAAAAGTTTCTTCTTTCCAGATGGTACAAGAAATGATTGCTAATATGGCAATGAAGATTGAAGCAGCACGTGGATTAGTATATAGAGCATGTGTAATGCAAATGAATAATGATCCACAAGCAGCGATGTTTTCTGCTATGTCCAAATGTTATGCATCCGATATAGCTATGGAAGTTACTACAGATGCTGTACAAGTCATGGGGGGAGTTGGATATACTCGTGATTTTTTTGGAGAAAAATATATGCGTGATGCCAAGATTATGCAATTATATGAAGGAACTAATCAAATTCAGCGTCTTGTTATTGCAAATGAAGTTCTTCACTGATACAATGTATTTATAATGGTAATGATGAAGAAAGAATTGTTTACATTATTCTCAGGGATTCGGTGAGAGTGTGACACCGAAAATAATTAAATGGTTTAATTCACTTCGGAGCCTTTATCTGAATTAAGTAGGATAAACGTATAACTGCGTTAAAGTTTTTGAGTAAATAGCAAGGGTGGTACCGCGAATATACACTTCGCCCCTAAGGGGTGGAGTGTTTTTATTTTTTATAATTAAATCTTATTTAGGAGGAGTACATAATGGAAGAAAGAAATTTTCAAGAGCTGAAAAAGAAAGCATCCTACTTATTGGAATCTATCAAGGAAAAAGTAGGAAATACAGATGTAGTTTTAGAAGCTCGGAATCAAATGATGAATCTTCTTGATGATATAAAAAAATTAGAAAAAGAACATCAAGACTCATTATCTGAATTTACCAATGTTTTGCATGCTCATGTTATGGAATTTATGACGTCCGATTTAAAACATATGAAAGAAGAAGCTTCTTTGAAGATCCAAGCAGCATTAAATGAGAAAGAACTACATGAAGTACGTGTTGCTTTTTTAGGCAAAAAAGGACGTTTAACCGGTATTTTACGTATGATGAAAAATCTTTCTGATGAAGTGCGGCCGCAAATGGGCGCTATGGCAAATCAAATTCGAAATGAAATTGAGTCCATGGAAAGTCGAAAAAAGGAAGAACTTAAGAATAAAATTTTAATGGAAAAAATTGAAAGTGAAAAAATTGATATTACACTACCTGCACGTCACGATAGAAGAGGGCATATTCATCCATTAAATAAAGCATTACGTACTATTGTAAAATCATTCACACGTATGGGGTATTCTGTAGAAGAAGGTCCGGAAATAGAAAGTGATTATTACAATTTCTATTGTCTTAATTTGCCTAAAGATCATCCGGCAAGAGATATGCAAGATTCTTTTTATATTACACCCGATATTCTTTTACGTACGCAAACTTCGCCGGTACAAGCTCGTATCATGCAGCGAAACGAACCTAATACACCTATTCGAATGATTGCTCCAGGAAAAGTTTTTCGTTGGGATAATGATGCGACACATTCTCCTGTATTCCATCAAGTAGAAGGTCTTGTAGTAGATAAGGGTATTAAATTTTCTGCTTTAAAAGGAACTTTAGAAGTATTTTTAAAAGATTTATTTGGTTCGGATACAAGAATTAGATTCCGTGCAAGTTACTTTCCTTTTACTGAGCCCAGTGCAGAAGTGGATATTTCCTTCTCTTCTCGTATAGATGAACAAAGTGATGATCCGAATTGGCTTGAAATTTTGGGTTGTGGTATGGTACATCCTAATGTTTTTGAGCTTAATAATTATGATCCGAATAAAGTGAGCGGGTTTGCATTCGGTATGGGGATAGAACGTATTGCGATGCTTCTTTATGGTATAGATGATTTACGTTTATTCTATGAAAATAATATGAAATTTTTAAAACAGTTTTAATGAAAGGAGATTTCTATAATGAATGTTTCATTAAAGTGGCTTAAAACACTTGTTGATATCAAAGACTTACAACCGGAGGAAATAGCAGAAACTCTTACTATAGATGGTATTCCTGTAGAACATATTATTCATCCCGCTGCCGGAATTAAAGGGGTAGTAACCGGTAAAATTTTGGAAGTTGAAAAACATCCGGATGCAGAACATTTAGTAGTTTGTCAATTAGATGTAGGACAAGAAGAACCGGTACAAATTGTTACCAGTGCAGATAATGTAAAACCGGGACAGATTGTTCCGGCAGCTCTTCCGGGGGCACGTCTTCCTGCAAAACATGATAATAGTGCTCCTAATGGAATTAAAGTTGGCGAAGTAAAAATTAAAAAGGGAAAACTTAGAGGGGTTCCTTCTGCCGGTATGATGTGTTCTGTATCGGAACTGTTGCTTGATGTAAACTTATATCCGGATCAAGAAGTGGAAGGAATTATGATTCTTCCGGAAAACACTCCTATAGGTGTAGACTTCCATCATGCATATGACTTGGATGATATTTTATTTGAAATGGAATTGACACCTAATCGTGCAGACTGTTCCAGCATGGTGGGCATGGCAATGGAAACAGGCGCGATTTTTGATAGAAAAGTAACACTTCCTGAAATTAAGGTAAATGCAACAGGAGAATCTATTGTAGGTCGAGCTTCTATTAACATAGAAGACTCTAAATTCTGCCGTCGTTTTTGTAGTAGATTATTGGAAAATGTAAAAATTACACGTTCTCCGGAATGGATTGAGAATAGACTTAGAAGCAATGGGATTCGTCCTATCAATAATATCGTAGATGCAGCGAATTATGTAATGTTAGAGTTAGGACAACCATTGCATACATATGATTATGATAAAATAGCAGGACATTCATTGACTCTTCGTCATGCACATGAAGGGGAATGCTTAATTACGCTTGATAAAGAAGAACGTAAGCTTACTTCTGAAGATTTAGTTATTGCAGATAATAATGGAGTAGTAGGCTTAGCCGGAATTATGGGAGGATTATATTCAGAAGTAACGGACTCTACTCAAAATGTATTATTGGAGGCAGCTGTTTTTGACAGTGTATCCATTCGTAAAACTTCTCGTAGATTTGGATTGCGCAGTGAAGCATCCGGAAGATATGAAAAGGGCGTTAATCCTGTTCGTACAGAAGATGCTATCAATAGAGTTTGCCAATTGTTAGAAGAGCAAGGTGCCTGTATTGTAGCGAATGATATTCTTGATGAATACCCTGTTTTACCTGTAAAACAAGTCATAGAGACCACCTTTGATTATATTAACTCTTACATCGGGATTTCTCTTTCTAATGAAGAAATTATAAATATATTAGAACGTTTGCATTTTAATGTAGAATCAGATGCTGGCAATCTTAGCGTAACAGTACCTGCCTTCCGTGTGGATTTAGACGGGAAGCAAGATTTAGCCGAAGAGATAGCCCGTGTATTTGGGTATGCTAATATCCCGAACACCACGCCATGGAGTCATATCACAGAGGGGATGATGAGTATTGAAAAAGAAGCTATAGATAGCATTGAAGATACTTTGATTTCTAATGGATTTTCTCAGGTTTTAAATTATAGCTTTATGAATAAAGACGATTTAAATAAATTCAATTATAATTCTTCTGATGAAATTTATAATGCCATTCCAATTTTAAACCCCATTTCTGACGAATATCCTGACTTACGTACTACTTTATTCCCTGGACTTATGGGGACATTGACTTATAATTTATCACAGAAAAATACAGATTTAGCATTTTTTGAAGTAGGAAAAGTATATCAACCGAAAGAGTTACCTTTAAAGGATCTCCCTATAGAAAAAACTTTAGTTTCAGGTCTTATGACGGGAAGTATTGGTGAAGACGGATATCCGAATAATCATAAGGCATATGATTTTTATGATATAAAAGGAGTTATAGAAAATATCCTTAATGTACTAGGGATTAGAGAATATGAAACTATAAGAAGCAGTTGTCCGGTTTTCCATCCGGGAATTTCTGCAGATATTATTAAAGATGATAAAATAATAGCTTCTTTTGGTGAAATACATCCGGCTACTTTGGATGCATATCATGTAAAGAAGAAAGTTTTAGGATTTGTATTACATCTTACCGATTTAGTTCCTTTTATCAATGATAGAATACAATTTACTATCATTCCTAAATATCCGGCATCTGTACGAGATTTGGCAATTTTAGTTCCGATAGAGCTTACTAATGAAGAAACTAAAGTAATAATTGAAAAACGGGGGGGCAAGCAATTAGAATATGTTCAATTATTCGATTTATATCAGGGGGAACAAGTACCTGCTGGATATAAGAGTATGGCATATTCCTTGTCTTTCCGGGCAGCGGATAGAACACTGACTGATTCAGATGTAGATGGTTGGATTACAAAAATTGTTCAAGAATTAGAAAAGAATAATTGTAAACTCAGATCATAAATAAAAAGATGGTTATGATATCATAACCATCTTTTTATATTGTTTTCTTTCTGATTGTTGAGACAAATTTTTTACGAGCTTGATTAATTTGACGCCCTACATTTTTTACTTTTCGTAATGTAGTGGTTTTAGATTTAGTGGTAGGTTTCATGTCCGGGTGTGCATCAATATTACCACGACGAATGGACGTGGCTCTAATTTTTTCAGCAGCCAATGTTTTTCTCATAATTTGTATGGCTTGTGTTGGATTAAATCCTACTTCAAAGGTATAAATATCAGCTGCTACATAGTTTAATTGGGGATAGGCATGAATACATACTTGTGAACGTAAACCAAAACCTGCTAAAATAACTTCTTCTTCTGTGAGAGATTCCTCTGTTTTTATAAGTTCAATTTTAATAGTTTTAGAGATAGCAGTTATTATAGATAAGAGAGATTCTTTTGATTGGATATGTTCTGTCTTACATCCGTAACAATCTAATAAAATATGTTTTCCTGTATAGTTGCTCATAATAATTCCTTGCTTTAAATACGGTTATTTACATTTAGATATTTAACATTTTTTATTATAACAAAAATAAACTATTAAAAGATAGATTGTACTATAAAATAGTTAGAAAAAACAAAAAGAGTAGAAGCTATAAGGAAATATAATTGACATATTTAATTGTAATCGATATAATAATGAAGTCATCGTACAAAAGTGCTGTGGCGCAACCGCACAAAAAAGGCTTTTAAACTCATAAGAGTGCCTGTATTTGGCGAGTATAGTATAAGGAGGTGCACATATGTACGCTATTATCAAAACAGGTGGTAAGCAGTATTGCGTAGAAGAAGGCAAGAGCATTACCATTGAAAAGATTGATGCTCAGGTAGGAGAAGATGTAGCATTTGAAGAAGTTCTTCTCGTTTCCGGAGATGAAATGAAGGTAGGACAACCCACTGTTGCAGGTGCTAAAGTAACCGGCAAAGTTGTTGAACATGGTAAAGGAAAGAAAATTCGTATTTTCAAATACAAGGCTAAATCCAACTACCGTCGTCGTCAGGGACATCGTCAACCATATACACTTGTAAAGATTGAAAAGATTGAAGGATAATGATTACTGTAGAGACTTGGAGTAAACCGGAGGCCTTTATCTCAAAGTTCCGTATTACAGGTCATGCGGAAGCGGAAGATGAACAACTCGGTTATGATCTTGTATGTGCTTCTGTCTCATCTATTGCTTTAACAGCAGCATTTGGTATTAAAAATGTTTTGCATAAACAAGGCGTTTATAAAAGTGATAGTGGATATCTCTTAGTAGATCTTGGAAAAGAAAGTGACAGTTATACAGAAGTCATTATACAAACTATGCTTAATGGTCTTACAGAAGTACAAAAACAATTTCCAGAACGAATTATAATGAAAAACCATAGGAGGTGAAGTTCATGTTACAGTTTAATCTCCAGTTATTTGCTCATAAAAAAGGTGTTTCCAGTACTAAAAACGGTCGTGACTCTCGCTCACAAAGACTTGGAACCAAGATGCATGATGGTCAAATTGCTAAATGTGGCAATATTTTAGTTCGCCAGAGAGGTACCCATATTCATCCGGGATTGAATGTAGGTATTGGTAGAGATGACACTTTATTTGCACTTGCTGCAGGCAAGGTAAGATATGAACGTCTTGGAAGAGACAGAAGACAGGTAAGTGTTTATCCGGTAACTGAATAAAAAAGTTATAAAAAGGATTCTCTAAAAAAGAGAATCCTTTTTATACTGTTAAAATAAAATTTGATTAGATAAATAAAAACCACTCTTATAAGAGTGGTTTTTATTTATTCAGGTCAATCAATTTCTACTTTTTGCGTAGAAAAGTTTTCTTCTTGGGAATTATTCTCTTTTTGTTTAAGTGCCTCTTGTTTTTCTTTCTCTTCAGCCAAACGTTTTTCTTCTGCAATACGTTCTTGTTCTGCTATTGTTAAAATTTTTGGATATACAGGTTTATTAGAGACAAGTGCATGAATTTCAAACAATCTGGACCAGGGGAACTTAGCCGAAATAGTTGATGGATTAAGGTTCATTTTCTTTTCTGCGAATTCTTGTATTTCAGCTATTAATTCTTGCTCAATAATGGGACTGATTCGTTCTTTTTTTGTTTTTGAAGTATATTTATCGGATAGTTGATATAAGTTTTTGCGTACATTTGCCTGGTATGCCCAATTATCAATGTATTGCTCAATTAACATATTTTTGTGATTCTGTTTGCTCATAGAAGGGGCTAAGATAGCTTGGGCAATAGAGTATCCGATAGTATTGCTGGCAGTATTCCAACCATTGTAAGAAGCTACTTTATATAATAGTTCATTGTCAGAGAGAAGCCCCATTAATGTGTTATCAGAGCCATTGGCAAAATAAATATCCATAATAGAAACAGGAGTCCCTTTATTAATGGTGTTTTTTATACTGGCAACAAACTCTTTAGTACTGGGTTTGCTCATTTTAAAATTGGCAAATTGGCCAGATTCTTTCGTAGTGAAAAGAGGTGTATTGGCAGCAAGTACTATATCCGGAGTGTTTATATTTATAGTTCCGCCTACTGCCGTTATATGTTGTGCAATCGTTTTACCTACCGGTTGACTTTCATAGCTGGGAATCGTGTCTTCTCCACGTCCTAAAGGATAGATAATATTAAAGGTAGGGGATAATTGATTGTCGTCCACATGATATCTTGCAATAAGAAGAAGTGCTAATTGATCGGCACCTGGAAAAGCTCCTAATTTATTTTCTGATAGATTCTTGAAGTCATTTTTTAAATATCTAGCTTCCATCGCGGATTGTGAATATACGGTACTATCATCAAGTCCTAAACAAAAATATGTAAATATATTATCTTTTGTATATTTTATTAAATTTTGGGTAATTGCATTATTTTTCTCACGTCTATTAAACCAATCTTGCAAATATTCAGTAGGAATAGATGCTTTTAATTGAGTAAGTTGTTTTTCTTCATTGGGAGTTAAGCCTACTTTATCTAATTTATCTTGTAATACAGCTATATGATAAATAGTAGGACCGTATTTTGTATAATAATAAGGTTCAACTCCTGTGTTAGATGCATAAGGGGTACGCATAATTGTTCCAAAAGCATATATAGGTTTTTGTGGAAATTTTTCATGAAGTTGTTGAATTCTTTTTTCACGGTACATTAATTTATCGATGGAATCTGTATGTTTTCTAGAATCAACTAATCCACCGTAAATTAATGTGTCCGTGGATATAACTGCAGCATCCGCTTTTTCAATGTTATTGTCTATCCAAGACCATATTAGTTCAGGGAGTCCCTGATGATGGTTAGTAGATAAATACTGCTCCGGAGGAGTTAATACCGTATATCCTGCTTTTTCGGCAGTAGATACGGTATAAGCTAAACTTACGGGACGATTATCTTGTGGTACTAAAAGAATCGTTTTAGCTGATACATGTATGTTGATTATGCTTAATGAAACAGCAACTAAAGATGCAAATAATTTATTAAATTTCACAATAATCTCCTTTATAGTTTAAATATGATGTGGCTAGGTTTTGGTCGGTGTAGTTGCCAATTAAAATGAATAACACATATTCTCAATAATACAACAAAAATAAATCCACACCAAGATGCTACATCTATCGTTGTAATATTCCATAGTAATGTAATAAGTATACCCCCTAAAATGGAAGCAAGTGCATATACATCCGTTTTTAATATGACAGGAACTCGATGTGCTAAAATATCGCGAAGAATGCCGCCACCTACAGCAGTAATGAGTGCTAAGAGAGTGGGTAAAATCCAATAATTAGGATATAAGGTTAAGCCTGTTATCGCACCTGTTACAGTAAAAGAGGCAAGTCCAAGTGAATCTGAGATATCATAAATTATTTTAATGATTTTTTTACCGGTTTTTGTAAATTTTATTGTTTCAAAAAGAAAACAAACTATAAATGCAGTAAGAATAGAAAGGATGACACCATAAGGATGAATTAAGGTATATGGAGGAATAATACCGACCAGTACATCTCGTATGATACCACCGCCTACAGCAGTTATTACAGCTAAAACGGTAATTCCGAAAATATCCATGCGTTTTGTAATACCGACTACTGTTCCTGAAAAAGCGAAAGCAATAATACCCATAATGTCGAATATATCAAATGTAATCATGTTTTATGTCCTTTTCTTGATGGATAATGCTTATTATTTAAAATCAATAAAATATATCGATTTTAAGAAAGTGTTAAATGATATAGTTTTATTTTTCAAAAACTTATTTATAAATATATCAATTATATTTTAGTATAAAAGAAAAGGCAATTTAAGAAAAATAGAATTATATATTTGTAAATTATATATTTGCAAAAGAAAGATATATAATAGAAATAAAAATATAGAAGAAGGAGAATACTTATGGGATTCTATAAAAAAATTACGGCACAAGAAGCGAAGATTATGATGGATACTACTCCTGTAACAATTGTAGATGTTCGTACAAAATCCGAGTATAAACAAGGACACATTCCTCATGCGATATTAGTAAATAATGAAGATATAGGAAATCAAATGCCTACAGAGCTTCCAAATAAGAATGCAACTCTTTTAGTGTATTGTAGAAGCGGTGTTAGAAGTGCCGAAGCTTCTCAAAAATTATTACATTTAGGTTATACATGTATATATGATTTTGGTGGTATTTTAAGTTGGCCTTACACGGTTGAAAAAGGTGATTAAGGAGATTTTATGACAGATGAAGAGTATATGATTCTTGCTATTAATGAAGCAGAAAAAGCTTTTGATAAGGGTGAGATACCGATTGGTGCTGTAGTTACGTATAAGGGAGCTATTATTGCAACGGCACATAATGAACGGGAACATACAACAGATCCAACCTCTCATGCAGAAATTGTGGCACTTAGAAAAGCTGCTCAAATGCTTGAAAGGTGGCGTTTGACCGGGTGTACACTTTATGTTACGATAGAGCCGTGTCCTATGTGTGCAGGTGCCATATTGAATGCACGAATTGATCGTATAGTATATGGTGCTTCTGATAGAAAATATGGGGCAATTAAATCAGTATTTCATCTTTGTGATACAGATGTTTTAAATCATCACGTAGAAGTAAAGGATGGAGTTCTTTCTGAGCGGTGTAAACAGCTTATGGATAGTTTTTTCTCTTTATGCCGATAATAATGGAGCAGTATCGAAGTGGTCATAACGGGGCTGACTCGAAATCAGTTGAACCGCAAGGTTCCGTGGGTTCGAATCCCACCTGCTCCGCCAGTGAGTAAAATACGTAGAATTTTCTACGTATTTTTATTTTGAGTAAATAAAAAATGTCTATGATATAATAAATTAGGTATATTTTATGGAGGTAATTGGCGATGACAGAAACTAGAATACCGAATTTAAAAGCAGATAAATTTCAATCTTATTTAAAAGAAAATAAAGTAGATTTTTTTAAACGTGATGATAAACATGATGAAAGTAATACGGTATTATTCCGGTCTAATATTGCTGTAGAAGGGCAAAAAATTCCGGTTAATATTATTACAGACAGCAGCATTTATACTTTGATTCGTGTATTTATCGGGTCCGGTTTAATTAAAGATGTTAATCGAAGTAAATTTGAAAATTTTTTAAATGTGCAAAATAGAAGTTATAAAGTATTTAAATATGCAGCTACAGAAGATGGAGATATTTTTTTAGATGCTTGTATTCCCAGTATGCAGGATTCTTTTGATCCGAGAGTGGTTCGTATTGTATTAGATGTTATTGTGGATCATTTAACACATGAATACAAAAATGTAATGAAGCTAGCATGGGAATGATAAATTAAATATAAAATGAAAAAGACCTCGTCCATGAAAAATGGAGGAGGTCTTTTTGGGTGATAATGAAAATGATAATATTTTATAGAGAAGGAATGAAAAAAGTGATAAAATAAATAATAAATAGTTATTGAGGTATTATTATGAATAAAACTTCTATAAAAACATATAAAAATGGAAATTTTATATGGAAATACAATACATCAGAAAGTTTAACTCCGGATTTTTTTCAAAAAGAAAATATATCTTTTAATGTAGCTCATATTTTATATAAGAGAGGTATTAACACTGAAGAAAAACTTTATCATTTTAGATATGATACTCTTTCCAATTTGGCAAACCCTTTTCTTATGAAAGATATGCATGCTGCAGTTGAACGCATTATAAAAGCTATAAATCAACAAGAATCTATTGTTATTTATGGTGACTATGACGTAGACGGTATTACATCTACATCTATTTTATATCGTTTTTTAAAAAAAGAAGGTGCTTCTGTTGATTTTTATATACCTAATAGAGAAAAAGAAGGTTATGGATTAAATCAACAGGCTATAGAACAGTTAGCCGTGCAAGGGACTCAGTTATTAATTACTGTGGATAATGGCATTGCAGCGTCTGATCTAATTGCTTCTGCACCTAAGTCAATGGATTTTATTATTACAGATCATCATATGGTTCCGGATAAGATTCCGGATGCGGTAGCGGTTATTAATCCACATCAAGAAGATTGTTCTTATCCTTATGAAGACTTGGCTGGATGTGGAGTGGCATTCAGTGTTTGTCGAGCTTTATCTTTAGCTATGCATAAACAGGATTATGTAGATGATGTAGAATTGGTTGCCATGGGGACTATTGCTGATGTGGTATCGCTTACCGGAGAAAATAGAATTTTTGTTAAAGAGGGACTTAAAAGATTACAATCTACATCTATTGTAGGAATACGAGCACTTTTAGAAGCTGCCGGTATTGTAAAGCCGGATGAAGATAAGAAAATTTCAGTAGAAGATATATCTTTTGGGTTAGCTCCTAGACTCAACGCTTCAGGGAGAATTGCTCATGCTAAGTTAGGGGTAGAGTTGATGATAGCATCCACCATGACAGAAGCGACATCTATTGCTAAATCGTTATGTGATGTAAATATCAAAAGACAAGCTATTGAAAGAGAAATTTATAAAGAGGCATTAGCTCGATTACACGAGCTGCAGTTAGAAAGCAGCTCTGTCATGGTTATCGATGGACATAATTGGAATTCGGGAGTTATTGGGATTTCAGCATCTAGAATTTTAGAGCAATATAATAGACCGGTTCTTATGATTACTATTAAAGATGGGATAGGTAAAGGTTCTTGTCGCAGTACTCCAAATTTTGATATCTATCAGGCACTTAAAGTTCATGAAAATTTATTAATTCAACTTGGTGGGCATAAGATGGCAGCAGGCTTTAGTATTCAGGAAGAAAACATTCCTTTATTTAGGGAAGCCATTAATTTGTATGCACAAAAGAATTTTAAGGAAGAAGATTTTGTACCTGAATTAGAAATAGAGCAAATCATGCCTTTATCAGAAATGACTACAGAATTTATTAAAGAGTTAGAAATTTTGGAACCGTGTGGGTGTGATAATCCACGCCCTCTTTTTGCAAGCGAAGGACTTTCCGTTTTAGAAACAAAACATATTGGGAAAGATAATAAGCATTTTAAGTGTTTATTGGAACAGGACTCGTCTTTCGTACAAGGAATATTCTGGAATATTGGAATAGATTCTCCATGTAAAATAGGTGACTCTATATCTATAGTATATAGACCCGAAATTCATGAGTGGAGAGGTGAGCATGTACAGTTAATTTGTCGTGATATTGCTTTAAATAAGGAACAAGTTTCTCTTAATAGAGATAAATTGGTAAAGTTTTACTTGGGAATAAAAAATAAACTAAAAATAGGAATTAATTCTGTAACATTTACAGAACTTGAAGTAATAAATATATTTGATACAGATTTTTCTAGAAAAGAAATGCAATTAATGTTTTGTGTTTTTGAAGAAATAGGGCTAATAAGAAAAGAGGCATATAAAAAAGAAACGTATTATACCTATATTCCTTCTACAAAAAAGTTAGATTTAACTGTATCACCTACGTTTTGTAAATATTCATTTAGAGAGTGATGCTTATGGAACAAAATAAAGATACACGATATGAAGTAATCAAACAATCTAAATCTCAAGATTTATTAGAAGAAGTTTTGCATACAGATGCTTCTGCATCTACATTGGCTGATTTTCTTATTAATGAAAATCATGTAAATGATAACTCTTCAAAAGAAAAAGATTTCGATAAAGAAATTACGATTTGGTACCAACGACTTATTGATAGAGTATCTTCTTATATAACAGATAGAAATGCGTTAAAAAAGATAGAAGAAGCTTATAAATTAGCAAAGAAAGCACATGCAGGACAAGTGCGAGCCAGTAATGAGCCTTATATCATACATCCGATATCTGTTGCTTATATTTTAGCTGGTTTGCAGATGGATTTATCCGGAATTATTGCGGCCATTCTTCATGATGTAGTTGAGGACACCGAATATACATTAACCGATATAGAAAAATATTTTGGAAAAGAAATAGCTTTTTTGGTTGATGGTGTAACTAAATTATCTAGCTTTTATTATGCAAATAAAGAAGATCAACAACTGGAGAATTTCAGAAAAATGTTTCTGGCAATGGCTAAGGATATTCGTGTTGTAGTTATTAAGTTAGCAGATCGTCTTCATAACATGAGAACGTTAGGTGTGTTTAGAAGAGAAAAACAACAGCGTATTGCACAGGAAACTTTAGAAATTTATGCACCGTTGGCACATCGTCTCGGAATTTACAATATAAAGTGGGAATTGGAAGATTTATGTTTTCATTATCTTCATCCGGAAGAATATTATGACTTAGTTCGACAAATGAAACAAAAACGTCGTGTTCGAGAAGAAATTGTTGAAGAAACGATGAAAGTTTTAAAGGAGCGGTTAGATAAAGAACATATTCATGCTAAAGTTACAGGTAGACCAAAGCATTTTTATAGTATCTATAAAAAGATGAAGAAAGGAAAAAAAGAGTTATCACAGATTTATGATTTATATGCAGTTCGTGTTATTGTAGATACAATACCGCAATGCTATGGTGTACTTGGACTAGTACATTCTTTATGGAAACCTTTACCTAACCGTTTTAAAGATTATATTGCTGTGCCTAAGCCAAATTTATATCAATCATTGCATACTACAATTATTGGGACGCAAGGGCAACCGGTTGAAATACAAATTCGAACATGGGGAATGCATCATGTATCAGAGTATGGTGTTGCAGCACATTGGCAATATAAAGAAGGAAGCACATCTTCTTCCAAAGATTTTAATTCTAAAATAACTTGGTTGCGTCATATTTTAGAGTGGCAAGACACAAGCAACCCTAAGGAATTTATGAATGCAATTAAACTGGATGTATTCTCTGATGAGGTTTTTGTTTTTACTCCTAAAGGAGATGTCGTTAATCTTCCACAAGGTTCTATTCCTATTGATTTTGCTTACCGTATTCATACAGAAGTAGGTAATCATTGTATTGGTGCTAAAATCAACAATAAAATAGTACCTTTGGATACAAAGTTGAAAAATGGTGATATTGTATCTATTATTACTTCTAATTCTGCCAAACCAAGTTATGATTGGCTGAGTATGGTAGGAGCTACAGAAAGTAAAACTAAAATACGAAGTTGGTTTAAACATGAAAACAGAGAAGAAAATATTTCACGTGGATTAGAAGCACTCATAAAAGAGGCGGAACGAGCCGGTTATGTATGGAAAGAATTGGCGACCAAGAGCCGATTGGAGGAAATGGCAAAAAAATTAAATGTCATGTCTGTAGATGATATGTTATCTTCTATTGGATATGGCGGAATTACTTCTCGTAATGCATTCTTGAGTCTTCTTAATATCTATAAAAAAGAAACAAAAATACTAGAGACTACAGTAGGCGATACAACAGCTAAAGCTTTAGAACTACTTAATACAGAACAAAAAAGAAAAAAAGCATCGCTTAAAGGGATATTGGTAAAAGGAGAATCTTCTTTAGATGTCCATTTGGCCAAATGTTGTAGTCCTGTTCCGGGTGATAAAATAATTGGATATATAACAAGAGGTAGGGGTGTTACTATTCATAGAGTAGATTGTTCTAATTTATCTCATATGCAGGATATTGAACGTCTAGTTGATGCAAACTGGGAACAGCAGACGGTAGGGACATTCCAAGTTATGATTTCAGTAGTAAGTTATGACCGAAATGGATTTATGACAGATGTTTTAGCTACTTTAAGTGATATGAAGACTTCTGTTTCAGCCGCTAATGTACAAGTAAATGATAATGGTATTACACATATGAAATTGGGAATTCAAATTAGAGACTTACAGCAGCTTGAATTTATTATGACCAAAATAAGAAGAATTAAAGGTGTTCATTCTGTTGAGAGACTCCAGGGGAAACGGGGAACTAAGTTATGAGAGCAGTTATCCAACGATGTGCATGTTGTGAAGTTTTGTCGGAAGGACAATTAGTAGGGAGTGTAGGACAAGGTCTGGTTATATTTTTAGGAATAAAAAAAGGAGATACAATTAAGGATGGAATTTACATTGCTGATAAAATTATGAACTTACGTATTTTTGAAGATGAAGAGGGAAAGCTTAATAAATCCATTCTTGATGTTGATGGAGAGCTTATGATTGTATCTCAATTTACATTATATGGAGATTGTAGACATGGAAGAAGACCCAGTTTTTTTGATGCAGAAGAACCATTAAAAGCTAATAAATTGTATGAGGATGTAGTGACTTATTGCCGAGAAAAAGGGATAAGTGTAAAGACAGGTAAATTTCAAACTATGATGAATGTTAAACTTGATAATATAGGACCGGTTACTATTTTATTGGACAGTGAAAAAGTATTTTAAAATATTTCAAGTAATATTCGTCGTTAATCCATAGGAGTTTCTTATGATAAAAACAAGCTCTGAGTTTTGGCTTAGGATTACAGTGGTCATATTTTTTGTGGGAATCATATTATTGGTTCCTTCCATTTTATTTCCATTTGCGATTTCTTTAATATTATCTATATTACTTACCCCTATAGCTGAGTTTATTCATAAAGGTATAGTTAAAATAGGACTAAAAAGATTTCCTTATGATTTATCTATTGGAATATCATTTATAACTTTCATCGCTATTCTGTATTTAATGATTATTCATATTTTGCTTCCTTTTATAACAGAAGCTAAGTTATTCTTGAATAGTCTTTCTGCTGCTTTGGAGGAAATTCAAAGTGTAGTTCCTGTTCTTATTGAAAAGTATGATATGCGGTTTGTTCCTCCTGAAATGCAGCAATTAGTTAGCAATATTGTTAATTACATTGGTACTTATACATTGCGAATTGCACAGTTTAGCTTAGTGGCCATTTTTTCTGTAGCAAGCACTTTAATAGAAATGATTGCAGTTCCTTTTATTACTTTTTACATGATGAAAAAGGGAAGTACATTTAAGAATGCCATAGCAAGTTTGTTTCCTGTTCAATATCAATCTCATTTAACTCGTTTGATGGAAGAAATGTATGGGATGTTATGTGCATATGTTAGAGGTCAATTAATATTATCAGTATTAATGGCATTTGTAATTTTTTTGGGAATGATAGTATTAGGAATTCCCTATCCTTTGGTTATCGGATTATTAGCCGGAGTTGTAGAGTTGATACCTATTATAGGTCCTATTGTTGGTGCTATACCTCCAATGCTCTTAGGGTTGTTACAAAGTTCCTCAGTTATGATTAAAGTTATTATTTTTTATGTTATAGTTCAACAATTGGATGCTCATATTATTATGCCTAAATTAATGGGAAGTGTTATTAAGGTGCATCCGGTAGCTATTATTGCTGGAGTATTAATTGGTGGACATCTGTACGGGATTATTGGAATGATGGCAGCGGTACCTGTTTTAGCTATAGTACAAGTTATTATTAGACATATGTGGTTTTATGATTATTACAAGGTTGTTAATTGAAATGGTGTGAAAATATGAAAAAGTCAACAGTTATGAATACTTTGAAGAAACGGATTAGAGAACATAAGTATAAATTTACTACACAGAGACAAATTATATTGCAAGCATTTCTTACCAGCAAAAATAACCATTTAAGTGCAGAGGATATTTATGAAATGGTTAAAGGTGAAAATCCTGATATTGGACTTGCGACGGTATATCGTTCTTTAGAGTTATTTACTTCTTTAGATTTAGTAAAGAAACTTGATTTTGGGGATGGAAGAAGTCGATATGAACTGAATGATCATAATTTATCTCACTCTCATCATCATTTAATATGCCTTGGATGTGGAAGAGTTATAGAATTTAATTCCGATTTTATTGAAGCAACTAGAGAAAAGATAAAAGGTAAAAATGGATTTAATATTGTTGACTATCAATTAAAATTTTATGGATACTGCAAAGAGTGCCAAATAACACATCCAGAATATGCAGATAAAGAGTAGTTACAAACATAGTTTTATTTGCCAAGATAAGAATATAAGTGATACAATTTACTTGTCTTTTGCCTAGAAAAATAAGGTAAATTCGTTAAAGTATTAAAAATTTAGAAAAAGAGGGTTGCTCATGCAGGCGTTAAGAGGCACACAAGATATTCTTCCGAAACAAGTGTATAAATGGAATTATATAGAAAACATGATTCGTCATTTATGTGCATTATATGGTTATGGAGAAATTAGAACTCCTATGTTTGAGGATACCAGACTATTTCTTCGTGGAATTGGAGATACAACAGATGTAGTAACAAAGGAAATGTATACATTTTCCGATAGAGGTGGACGCTCTATTACTCTTCGACCGGAAAATACTGCTTCTGTAGTACGCTCTTTTTTAGAACACAAGATGTATGGTGATCAACAAGTTCAGAAAGTTTTTTATATAGGTTCTATGTTTCGCTATGACAGACCGCAAGCAGGGCGTTATAGAGAGTTTCATCAGTTTGGTGTTGAAATTCTTGGAGCAAAGTCTCCTATCGCAGATGCAGAGTGTATTGCTTTAGCTTACGATCTTTTTAAACGATTAGGATTAAATGAGCTTAAACTTTATATTAATTCAATTGGTCACAGTGAATGTAGAAATACATATAGACGGAAATTAATTGAATTTTTTGAACCGAAAACAGAGCATCTTTGTGATGATTGTAAAGAGCGTTTACATAAGAATCCATTACGCATACTTGACTGTAAGGAAGATTGTTGTAAACATGCGAGTATAGGTGCTCCGGAAATTACCGATTATTTATGTGATGATTGTCATAATAAATTTGAAGATGTAAAAAAATATTTAACATCAATGGGTATTTCTTATGAAGTCAATCCACGATTGGTGCGTGGGTTAGACTATTACACAAATACAGCCTTTGAGATACAGTACACTCCGTTAGGTTCACAAAGTGCTATTTGTGGTGGTGGGCGTTACGATGGTCTTGTTGAAGAAATTGGAGGACCAACAACGCCGGGAATTGGATTTGCGGTAGGAATGGAGCGTTTATTATTAGCATTGGAATCTCAACATTTGATTCCGGAGCCTAAAGAAACAAAACATATTTATATTGCGGCTATTGGAAAAGAAGCAATGAATCTAGGAATTCGCTTACAGAAAGAACTTCGAGATAAAGAGATTAGGGCTGAAATT
This sequence comes from Dialister pneumosintes, assembly GCF_001717505.1. NCBI lineage: Bacteria > Bacillati > Bacillota > Negativicutes > Veillonellales > Veillonellaceae > Dialister > Dialister pneumosintes. Next base: position 602,366 of record NZ_CP017037.1, on the reverse strand, counting down.
GATTTACAAGAAAAAAGTTTAAAAGGGCAAATGAAATATGCAGGCAAGACGAATGCTTCTATGACAATTATTATTGGAGAATCAGAATTGGCAGACGGTATTGTACAAATTAAAGATATGAATACCGGCATACAGCAAAAAATAAATATTGCTCAAGCTTCTTCCTATATTGAAGAACATTTAGATATATAAATTTAAGATCATATAAAATAACAAAGGCAGAGAGGTATTCAAATTATGGAGAATATGGTAGGAATGCATAGAACTTGTGGATGTGGAGATGTCAGAGAACATCATTCTGGTAAACAACTAACATTAGCCGGTTGGGTTCAAAGAAGACGTGATCATGGTGGATTGATTTTTGTTGATTTACGTGATCGTTCCGGTGTAGTACAACTTGTGTTTAGTCCACAATATGGTGAATTGGCATTTCATAAAGCAGAAGATATTCGAAATGAATATGTAGTTGCTATTATTGGACAAGTTAGAGAACGTAGTGAAGATACAGTAAACTCTAATATGCCGACAGGAAAAATAGAAGTTGTAGTTACTGAAATGCGTATATTGAATAAGGCTAAAACGCCCCCATTTTATATTGAAGATGATATCAGTGTTGATGAAAATGTACGTTTGAAACATAGATATTTAGATCTTCGTCGACCTGAAATGCAACGCAATTTAATTATGCGTCATAAAATTATACATGAAATGCGTTCGTTTCTTAATGAATTGGATTTTTTAGAAATTGAAACACCAATGCTTACGAAGAGTACTCCGGAAGGTGCACGAGATTATTTAGTACCTAGTCGTGTAAATGCTGGGAAGTTTTATGCATTACCGCAATCTCCACAAATATTTAAGCAATTATTAATGGTTTCCGGATTTGAACGTTATTTTCAAGTAGCACGTTGTTTCCGTGATGAAGATCTTAGAGCGGATCGTCAACCGGAATTCACACAATTAGATATGGAAGTTTCCTTTGAAGATCAAGATTTTATTCTTAATCTTGTAGAAAATATGATGCAAAGAGTATTTAAGAATGTTCTTGATATGGATATTCCAACACCATTTAAGAGAATTACTTGGGATGATGCGATGAATCTTTATGGATCTGATAAACCGGATCTTAGATTTGATATGCATTTCTATGAAATTTCTGATTTATTGCGTGATACAGAATTTAAAGTATTCCGTAATGTTTTAGATAATGGAGGACAGGTCAAAGCAATCACTGTCAAAGGCAATGCAGGTATTCCACGTCGAGAATTGGATGATTTGGTTGATTATGTTGGACAATATGGTGCCAAAGGTTTAGCCTGGATTGGGTTTAATGAAGATGGAACTTTGAAATGTCAAATTACAAAATTCTTAGGTGAAGAAAAAGTAAGAGAAATTGGTAAAATTTGTGAGGCTGAAAAAGGTGATTTAGTTCTTATTATTGCTGACAAGCCAAAAGTAGTAGCACAAGCTTTGGGTGAATTACGCTTGGAAATGGCTCGTCGTATGAATTTAATTAATCCTAATGAATTCTGCTTCCGTTGGGTAGTAGATTTTCCAATGTTTGAATATAATGAGGAAGAAAAACGCTATGTAGCAATGCATCATCCATTTACTGCACCGCGAGATGAAGATGTAGAACATCTTTTAACAAATCCGGGTAATGTATATGCTAAGGCTTATGACTTAGTTATTAATGGTGTAGAAGCTGGTGGTGGAAGCCTTCGTATTTATCAAGAAGATTTGCAAGAAAAAGTATTCCAAGCTATCGGCATTAGTAGAGAAGAAGCAGAAGAAAAATTTGGATTCTTGCTTAAAGCATTCCAGTATGGTGCACCACCACATGAAGGAATTGCGTTTGGATTAGACAGATTAGTAATGCTTATGCTTCATAGAGCATCTATTCGTGATGTAATTGCATTCCCCAAAACACAGAGTGCTGTTGATCAAATGGCAGAAGCTCCTAATGTTGTTACTGAAAAACAATTAGGAGAACTTCACATAAAGTTAGACTTGGATGAAGATAAAGAAAAAGAATTATTTTAATAGACAGACCATTTGTTCTAAAATTCTTGTCAAAGATTCCTAATTCTGCTACAATATAACAAGTAAATAAACCCTGCTGTGCACGTACAGCTTGAATATTTTGAACCAACACCTTTACATAGGGAGTTAGAGCTGAGGGATAGCGTTAATGCCCTGAAGTGGGGACTAGTAAAGTCCTTCATGATGACGCCCACCTGCATTTTTGCAGTCTCAAAATACGGGTAATACGACATGGTGGGGATAAAAATAACAGTCGCCGAGGGAACTTGGCGACTGTTATTTTCTGTAAAAAACTAATGAAAGGGTTTATATAGCAAAGGAGGAGAGAATACATGAGAAAACGTACTGTTTCTAATAAAAGGAATAAAAATAAAAAAGGATTGCAGCACTATGAAATCATTGGACTTCTCCTTGTTGTGATAGGTACATTGGCTGTTCTTAGTATTGCAGGGCAAAATATTGGATTTATAGGGGAGTGTATTTTTAATCTATTTTCTTTTTTGTTTGGGAAAAGTGCCGGTATCCCGGCTATTGTTTTTATCTTTGTTGGAATACGTTATATTGCTTTGCGAGAAAAATTTAAATACTCTTTAAAGTTTTTTATTGGAATCATTTTGTATTGGCTGTTGATAGCAGCTATACATGCATGGTTTACATCTTTTGGAAATGAATTAAATTTTGAGATGTTAATTTCTTATGGCGGTGCATTAGGGGGCATTGCTGTTTGGGGATTACGGTTTTTATTTGGAGAAATTGGTACTTGGATAGTACTTTTCGTAGCTGTTTTAATTACAATAGTTTTTTTTACCAAGTGGTCATTATCCAGTGGGGTTATTTATGTAGGGAAAAAAACTACACAAAAAGTAGCTAAAGTAGGAGAAGCAATAAAAGCGAAGAAAATAGAATATGAAGAAAGACATCGATTAACCAAAAAAAGTAAATCTACATACTCTATGAGAGATTTTATATTTAAGAAAAAGCAAGATAAACTTTCTTTAAATGCTGAACCTGTTAAAGAATCGGATTATTATGAAGAATCTCATAATAATTCAGAAGACTTGTCACAAGATAATGAAAAATTCGATTGTATGTCTCATTCAGAAGTTGAAAATATAGAGTTACCCAGTGTATTTGTAGAAATAGATGATACAAATGTTAAAAATTCTGAAGATTTAATGATATCCAGCCTTCAAGTAGAAGGAAATCCCATAAATGCGATAGAAGAGTTAAATTCTTATCAATATCCGCCACTTACGTTATTACAACCTGGAGTAAAACAAAGTTATAGCTTAGCTAAAGAAGCTTCTGATAAAAAGAAAATTTTAGAAGATACACTTCATAATTTCGGAGTGGCTGCTAAAGTTATAAATACTAGCGTAGGTCCAACTGTTACTCGTTTTGAACTGGAACCTGCTCCCGGAGTGAAAGTTAAGAAGATAGAGAACTTATCAGATGATATTGCACTTCAGTTAGCAGCAACACATGTACGTATAGAAGCGCCCATTCCCGGAAAATCAGCAGTGGGAATTGAAGTTCCTAATGGGAAAAACAGTGTAGTGGTACTTCGTGATGTGTTAGAAAGTCAAGAATTTATTGAAGCACGAGGGAATATCAATGTTGCATTAGGAAAAGATATAGCAGGGAAAACTATAGTAGCAGATTTAGCTAAAATGCCGCATCTTTTGATTGCTGGCTCCACCGGAAGTGGTAAGAGTGTTTGTATTAATACCATTATTATGAGTATTTTATATAAATATTCACCTGAGAAAGTAAAAATGATTTTAATAGATCCTAAGGTGGTTGAATTATCTATATATAATAAAATCCCTCATCTTAGATCTCCTGTTGTAACAGAACCTAAAAAATCAGCAGGTGCTTTACAGTGGGCAGTTAAAGAGATGGAAAATAGATATAAGTTGTTTTCTCAATCTGGCGTAAGAGATATTCGTGGATATAATCGTTTACATACAGAAGATAAAATGTCATTTTTATTAATTGTTATAGATGAATTGGCAGATTTAATGATGGTTGCAGCAGACAGCGTTGAGCAAGCTATTTGTAGATTGGCGCAAAAAGCTAGAGCTGCCGGAATTCATTTAATACTTGCAACACAACGTCCTTCAGTGGATGTTATTACAGGTCTTATTAAAGCGAATATTCCAAGTCGTATTTCTTTTGCAGTTTCGTCACAAATTGATTCTCGTACTATTTTGGACAAGTCGGGAGCAGAGCATCTTTTAGGTAAAGGTGATATGCTATTTGCTCCTATTGGAGTTATTAATCCTATACGTATTCAAGGTGCATTTGTATCTGATGAAGAAGTAGAAGCCGTAACAAATTTTGTGGAAAATCAAAAGGTTGTTGCAGAAATGATTAAGAGTCAAGAACCAATAGTTTTTACAGCACCAGAAGAAGCAACTAAAGTAGTAGGCGAAGAACAACAAGATGAATTATTATCAGAGGCTGTAGACTGGGTATTGAGTACCGGTCGAGCGTCTGTTTCTATGCTGCAAAGACGTTTTCGTATTGGATATACTAGAGCCGGGCGGTTAATGGATACTATGGAAGAATTGGGAATTGTAGGAACTGCTAATGGTGCTAAACCTCGAGATATATTAGTTAGTAAGGAACAAGCAGAACAAATATTAAAGGGCGATTAGCAGTGAGGTAGTAAATATATGACTAGAGAAACTGTTGGAGAAATATTAAGGAAACAGCGAGTACAATTAGGGTTGAATACGAGAGATATTGCAGAAAAAACTTTTATAAATGAAGCGTATATCATTGCAATAGAAGTTTCTCAATATGATCGTATTAGAGATCCTGTTTATGTTAAAGGATTTATTCGGAATTATGCGCAAGCTGTTTGTTTAGATCCGGATATGCTTATTCAATATTATAATGAAGAAACATCGGCTGAAAAAATTCGTATTCCTTTTGCGACTACTTTTTCAAAAGAGAGACAAAAAACTTTAAGAAAAAGTATAGAAGTCGTAACTAGAAAAACAAATAAACGTGAAGGTAGAATGTCTAAAGTTGAGAAAGCAATTATCGGTGCATTAGGAATTCTTGCTATTATATGGTGGATTCGTTTTTTCTATAGCTAAAAATTCCTTTCATAATAAAAAGAGGTAAAAATATGAAACGTTTTATTTCTGTAGTTTTTTTCTTGATTGTTTCAATAGCAATTTTAGGGAGCGTATATTATAAAGCTAAAAAACAAGATATTCAGAGACAAAGTGTTGCACAATCTACAAAAACATTATATGTGTATACAGATATGTCACTTGAATTGATTCATGCTGTAGCAAAGCTTTTTGAAATGAAAACAGGAATTACAGTAGATGTTATACCTCTTACAGAGAATCAAATACTTGATGCCTCTTTACGTACAGCTCAACAAGCAGATATTGTTATTTCTTCTCAAGAAGTATTACAACAATTGAGTACAAAACAGCAATTACATCCTTTTATTTCGGAGCAAACAGATACTGTACTTTATCCATATAGGGCAGAAAATGGTTTATGGACCGGTGTGTGGATAGACCCTATTATATTTATTGTTAATCCTACTTTTTATAAAGAAAATTTTGATATTTTGTATACATGGGATAGCGTTATACAAAATATGGATATACGTATTTCTGTGACTGATTTCGTAACTTCTAGAGAATCAGAAAATTTATTGTATTGTATGGGGGAGCATTTTGGTGATGAAGAAACATTAATGCGTCTCTTGCAATTAGGAAAGCATGTTGTTCAGTATGGTAAATACCTATCAACTCCTGTGCGTATGGTTGCAATGAATAAAGCGGATGTTGGCATATCTAATTATTCAGAAGCGATGCGTGCAAAAAAAGAACAGTTCCCTGTTCAAATTATTTATCCTGATGATGGGCAACCTTGGTATCTTTATGGTATAGGAATTTATAAAGATGCTCCTAATTTTGAACTGGCAGGAGAGTTTGTTGATTGGGTGTTATCTGAAGATTTAAAGAATACTATGGGAGAAGTAGGGACTTATTACTTGCTTACTAATGATGTTATGCAAGAAAAAGATGATAGAGGATGTCTTTTAGATCTTTGGGATTTAAAAAAAGTATTTGTAAAAGAAGGACGAGATGCTTTTAAGAAAGAATGGATTTCTGAAGTTAGATTTGCAAAAAAGGCGGAGTAAATAGATGAAAAAGGTAGGATTTATAAGCTTAGGTTGCTCTAAAAATCTTGTTGATACGGAAATGATGCTTGGCATTATGGAAAAGGGGGGATATCAATTAACAAAGGATTTAAACGAAGCTCATATTATTATTGTTAATACTTGCACATTTATTGATACAGCAAAGGAAGAATCAATAGAGACTATTCTTGAAGCGGCACAATATAAAAAAACAGGAAAATGTGAAATGCTAGTAGCTGCCGGTTGCTTATCACAACAGTTTCAAGGAGATTTAGCTACAGAAATTCCGGAATTAGATGTATTAATTGGGACTAATTCTTGGCAGCATATATTAGAAGCTGTAGAACGGGCTTATGAAGTAGGTTCACAAATTAACAGATTTGATCGTATTCCTTGTGAACATGAAGAACTACTACCAAGGAAATTAGTAACACCTAATTATTCCGCTTATGTAAAAATTGCCGAAGGCTGTAGCAATGGATGTACTTTTTGTTATATTCCCTACGTAAGAGGACAAATGCGGAGCCGTCCTATTTCGTCTGTAGTACATGAAGTAAAACGTTTAGCGGCAACAGGTGTTAAAGAATTTAACCTCATTGCACAAGATCTCAGTTATTATGGGAGGGATTTAAAGGATGGAACTACGTTGACAGCACTTTTAAGAGAGTTAGTCAAAATTGATAGTATTAAGTGGATTAGACTTTTTTATCTTTATCCTACTTATTTTGATGACGACCTACTTTCTTTTATTATAAAAGAAGAAAAAATTTGTAAATATGTAGATATTCCACTTCAACACATTAGTGACTCTGTTTTAAAAAGAATGCATCGGAAAGATACAAAAGAAAGTATACGGAAGTTATTAAAAAAGCTTAGAGAAGCTAGACCTCGTATGACATTGCGAACTACGTTAATGGTAGGATTTCCTGGAGAAACAGAAGAAAACTTTGAAGAACTTTGTGCGTTTATAAAAGAAGTATCTTTTGATGATATGGGGGCATTTACTTATTCACCACAAGAGGGCACTCCTGCTGCCAGAATGAACGATCAAATTAAGGAAGATATAAAAGAAGATAGATATCATCGTTTAATGTCTATTCAAGCTAAAATTGCAGAAGAGAATAGTCGAAAGCTTATTGGTCTTGAAACAGAAGCTTTGATAGAAGAATTAGTGGATAATGGAGATGGTATAGTAGCAAAAGGAAGAACTTCTTTTCAGGCCCCTGAAGTTGATGGAAATGTGTACATTGAAAATCCTGGTGACTTAAAACCGGGAGATTTTTGCAAAGTGCAAATTATAGATGGATACGCATATGATTTGATTGCTAATCGAATTATGGATAGTGAATAAATAATCAATATATGAAAATGAACATTAGTCACAAAAATATAGAAGATTTGAGTAAACTTTTAATTGAAGAAATTGTTAATAGAAATTTGTTGCTGTGTACGGCAGAATCTTGTACAGGAGGACTTCTCGCTAAAATATTAACAGATATGCCGGGGAGTTCAGTATATTTTAAAGGTGGTATAGTAGCATATTGGAACGAAATAAAGAATAAGGTTTTAAAAGTAAAACAAGAGACTTTAAATCGATATACGGCAGTAAGCTCTTTCGTGGCTATTGAAATGGCTATTGGAGTTAGAAAAATATATCAATGTGATTTGTCAATTGCTATTACCGGATATGCAGGTCCCGGATTAGGAGAACGAGGAGAAGAACCCGGATTAGTGTATATTGCTATCAGTGAACCATCAGGAACACAAGTATATGAAGAACATTTTGAAGGAGACAGAGATTCTATTAGAAATAAATCGGTTTTAAAAGCGATGATTCATACGTTGGAATATATTTACGAATTTAATCTCAGGAGGTAATGTTATGGCTAAACTTGATAATAATGCAGGAAGACAAAGGGCGTTAGATAGTGCTTTGCATCAAATTGAAAAAGAATTTGGTACAGGAGCTATTATGAGATTAGGCGATTTAGGTAGTAAAATGAACATCGAGGTAATTCCTACCGGGTCATTAGCTGTAGATATTGCTGTAGGGGTAGGTGGTTATCCTAGAGGGCGTGTAGTAGAAATCTATGGACCGGAATCTTCCGGAAAGACTACATTAGCTTTACATGCTATTGCAGAAGCACAGAAAATGGGCGGTGTAGCTGCATTTATTGATGCGGAGCATGCATTAGATCCTATTTATGCACATAAGTTGGGGGTTGATACTAAAGATTTGTTAATCTCACAGCCGGATAGTGGAGAACAGGCATTAAGTATTTGTGAAGCTTTAGTACGCAGTGGTGCTGTAGATATGGTTGTTATTGATTCAGTAGCTGCATTAGTACCTAAACAAGAAATTGATGGAGATATCAGTGATCAATCAGTTGGTTTGCAAGCTCGACTAATGAGTAAGGCTTTGCGTAAGTTAACCGGTATTATTAGTAAGTCAAGAACTATTGTTATTTTCATTAACCAGATTCGAGAAAAAGTCGGAATTATGTTTGGTAATCCGGAAACTACTACAGGTGGACGGGCATTAAAATTTTATGCTTCTATGCGTATTGAAATCAGACGTGGAGAAGCTATAAAAAATGGTACAGAAGTTATAGGAAATAGAACACGTGCTAAGGTAGTAAAAAATAAAGTGGCACCACCTTTTCGTGTAGCTGAATTTGATATTATGTATGGACATGGTATTTCTACAGAAGGGACTTTATTAGATATAGCATCTAATATGGAAATTATAAAGAAGAGTGGTGCTTGGTACTCTTATAATGGCGAACGTATTGGACAGGGACGTGAAAATGCCAAACAATATTTAATTAGTCATCCGGAAGTTATGTCTGAAATAGAAAAAATTGTTCGGGATACTTTAGTTGTAGAACCGGAACAATTTGATGATACAATTATTGCAAATCGTGATGAAGAAACTTAATAAGAAACCATTTGATGTAGCTCTTTATTTGTTAGGATATAGAGCTTTATCTGAATATGAGATTGAGAATAAGCTTAAGCAAAAAGAATATGAAAAAGATGAGATTGAAGAAACTATAAAAAAGTTAAAATATTACGGATATATAAATGATGAACAATTAGGAGATGAAGTCTTTTATTCATTAAAACAACGTAAAGTGTATGGGGATTCATATATACATAGTAAGCTAAAGTATAGAGGGCTTTCTTCTAATTTACATCTTTCCGTTTCAGAAGAAATGGAATTTGCTAAGAATGTTATCAATACTAAACTACATATAACTAATGTAGATATAAAAACCAAAAGAAAAGTGGCAGGTTTCTTGTCTAGGAGAGGGTTTAGGACTACAGTTATATACTTAATTTTAGAAAAACTAAAAGATAATAAGTTTACAAAATAAAAAAGAGTTGATTTTTAACTCTTTTTTATTTTTTGTCCTTAAAAGTCTAACAATTCTTTATTACGCTTTAAAATAGAATAAAATACAAAAATAAGTTTAAAAGTATAACTTACTTTGACTTTTAAACTTTTGAGAGTTATAATTAGGATAAAAGAAAGGAGGCATATATGAGATTATCCGATAAGATAGAACAAATTATTCTTGAATTACTTGATAAGCAAGAGTTGGAACCACTTACATTAAGTCGAAATCAAATTGCAGATTATTTAGGTTGTGCACCTTCACAAGTAACTTATGTGGTGAATACTCGTTTTTCAGAAGATCAAAACTATGTAGTAGAGTCAAAGAGAGGAAATGGAGGTTATATTCGAATTTCTTTATCACCACAAACACAAATAAAAAAACTTCCTGTCAAAGTTAATCGGAAAGATTTTTTTTCTGAAAATAGAAATAATCAAATAAAAGCTCATAATTATGTTGCTCCTATAGAATCAGAGGTAGTTTCTTATTTTAGGATATTAAAAAATTGCAGGATGATTACAGAAAGAGAATATCAGTTTATTCAATGCATGATGCATTCCATATTTAAAACTTGTACAGCCAATGAACAACATCAGATAATATCTTCGTTTATTCAGAATGTAAATCAAATATTGAAAGGGGATAATTAATATGATTTGTCAAAATTGTAAAAAAAGAGAAGCTACTATTCATATTACTGAAATTGTAAATGGTTATAGACGAGAAAAACATTTATGTAATATGTGTGGATCACATGAAAAAAATTTTAGAATGAAAGATATGTTTTTTCAAAATGCTTTTGATGATTTTTTCCATGAAGATACCGTATTTGAACGTTTATGGGGAAACCAATCTGATTACATTCCAGGAAGTTTAGCATGTTCATCTTGCGGTACTACTTATGCAAATTTTAAGTCTGATGGACTATTAGGTTGCCAGTTTTGTTACTCTGATTTCAGAGATAAATTACGCAATTTGTTTCAGCAAATTGGCGAATCGCATATACACATAGGTAAAAAACCTGTAGAGGAAGAAGTAAAGGTTAACACAGAAAGTTTATCTGAATTAGATAAGTTGGAAAAACAACTCAAACAATGTATTGCAGAAGAAAAATATGAAGAAGCAGCGATATTGCGTGATAAGATAAAAGTTTTGAGCAAGGAGTAATAGGATGACATTTATAGAATGGATTACAGAAATGCCACCGATTTCATCGGAATGGAAATCGGTGGTTTCCTCAACTATTAAATTATCAAGAAATATAAAAGATATACCATTCCATAAAAATGTAAGTATTCAAGAGCAAAGAACAATCAATAAATTAGTAGATGAAAGTATTTCTTTATGGAATAAAGAAAATGATAATACATTTCTTGTATGTCCATTAACTACCTTAACAAATGGGGATATACAAGCTTTACGAGAATATGGGATTGATATTCCAAATATAGAACATAGAGAATCGCAAAAGTTATATTTATCTAAAGATAGATTATTAGTTATACTAACGAATGGAATCGAACATATTACTTTATGGGGCATATCTTTTGAGGCGGATATTACTCAAATATGGGATAAATTATCTCGCTTAGATACGTGGCTCGCACAAAAAATATCTTTTGCATTTGATAATGAATTTGGGTATTTAACAGCTTCTCCATTAATAGCAGGAACTGGTATGGAGATTAGAGCAACGGTATTTTTACCTGGAATTACTAATGTTAACCAAATGGATAATTTATCCGGTAAATTGGCACGTAGTGGCTATAAAATATCCAAATTACGAAATCATTTCTATTTTATAGAGAATTCCTTTTCTATGGGACTTAAAGAAGAAACTTTTTGTAATCGATTGGAAGAAGTACAAAAAAATATAGAATTTATAGAGGAAAAAGCATGGAATAGTTTTTATGATATCAACCAACAACAGATTAAAGATAAAATATGGCGTTCATTAGGGATATTTTCTTATGCAAGAAGTCTTAATTATGAGGAAACTTTAGAATGTATTGCTTGGCTTTATATAGGGATGAGATTTAATATATTGCCTATAAAAGATAGATTATTATTCTATAAGTTGCTTAGACTGGCAGGACCTTTTTATGTAGAGAAAAAAATACATAAAGAAGAAATGAGTGAAAATGATATTAATACATGGCGTGCAGTTCTTATTAGAGATGTTATTAAGGAAATGAGTTTATAAAGTATAAAACAGATAAAGTAAGGAGGGATTTATATGAATCAAAGAAATACTGACGGAGTAAAAAATGCTTGGAAATATGCTATTTCACAGGCACAAAAACTAGGGAGCCAATATGTTGGAATTGAACATCTTTTGATGGGAATTGCACATCAGAAAGATACTGTAGGAGGTAAAATTTTACAATCTTTGGGGATTACCGTCGATAAGATTGAACAACAATTAGATAGGAAGGCTTTTGGTATATTCAGCCATGAATTATATATATCTCCGCGAACAAAACATGTATTGGAAATGTCATTGATTGAAGCAAATAAAATGAGAAGTAATTATGTGGGGACAGAACATGTTTTACTTGCTATTTTACATGAAGGGGATAGTTTAACGATGAGTATTCTTTCCTCTTTTGGTGTTACAGAAGATAAATTGCAAAAGGCTTTTGAAAAGTTTATGACAGAAAATGGAAGAGCAAGCAATGACAATGACTTAGGTGCACTTGCTGATTATGCTATTAATCTTAATCAACGTGCCAAAGAAGGAAAAATAGATCCGGTTATTGGACGACAAGATGAAATTAATCGTGTTATTCAAATACTATCCAGACGTAATAAAAATAATCCTGTACTTATCGGAGAACCTGGGGTAGGTAAAACAGCTATTGCTGAAGGATTGGCACAACGAATAATTGAAAATGATGTGCCGGAAATATTAAAAAATTGTAATGTTATTTCTCTTCAAATGTCTACAATGGTAGCAGGGACTAAATATAGAGGGGAGTTTGAAGAGCGTTTAAAGAAAGTAATTGATGAAGTAAAAAAACATCCGGAGTGGATCTTATTTATTGATGAACTACATACTTTAGTCGGTGCGGGCGCCGGTGAAGGTACTATGGATGCAGCAAATATTATGAAGCCTGCTTTAGCAAGGGGCGAGTTACGTTGCATAGGTGCTACTACCTTAGCTGAATATAAGAAATATATAGAGAAAGATGCAGCATTAGAACGTCGTTTTCAACCTGTTAAAGTAGGGGAGCCGACTCCTCAAGAAACCATGGAAATTTTAAAAGGACTTAGGGATAAATATGAAGCATTTCATAAAGTGAAAATTAGTGATGAAGCACTGGACTTATCCGTGAAATTATCTTCGCGTTATATAACAGATAGATTTCAACCGGATAAAGCAATTGATGTTATTGATGAAGCCGCTGCTAAAATTAGGATGGAAGCATCTTCTGCTCCGGAAGGGTTAAAAAAGAAAGAGGATGAATTACTATCTATTCAAAAAGAAAAAGAAGCAGCAGTATCAGCACAAGATTTTGAAAAAGCAGCTGTTTATCGGGACCAAGCTCATAAACTATCGGAGGAGATTGAATTATTGAAGAAAGAGTGGAAAGGTTCTTCACAAGATAATCTTACTGTCACAGAAGAAGATATTGCACAAGTAGTTGCTAAATGGACAGGTATTCCACTTCAAAATCTTACAAAAAGTGACTCTGAACGACTTCTTCATTTGGAAGAGGAAATTCACAAGAGGGTTATCGGGCAAGAAGATGCTGTTGGAGCAGTTGCTAAAGCTATTCGCCGTGCTAGAGCCGGTATGAAAGATATTCATCGTCCGATTGGATCTTTTATGTTTCTTGGGTCTACGGGGGTAGGTAAAACAGAATTAGCTAAAGCTTTAGCTATGTGTATGTTTGGTAGTGAAAAGTCTTTAATTAGATTTGATATGTCTGAATTTATGGAGAAACATGAAGTATCTCGCTTAATTGGTGCACCTCCCGGATATGTAGGTTATGATGAAGGAGGACAATTGACAGATGCTGTGCGTAGGAACCCTTATTCTGTAATTTTATTTGATGAAGTAGAAAAAGCACATATTGACTTTTTCAATATTCTACTGCAAGTTCTTGATGACGGACGTTTGACTGATGGACAGGGACGTACTGTTGATTTTACAAATACGGTTATTATTATGACGAGTAATTTGGGTGCTCAACTTCTTAGAAATCAGAATAAGAAACTTGGTTTTATTGCAGAAACAAAGATACAAAATGATAATTCTTTTGAATCAGCAAAAGACAAAATTTTACAAGAAGTAAAGCGAACATTCCGTCCTGAATTTATTAATCGTATTGATGAAATTATTGTATTCCATCCACTATCTGAAGAACATTTACGTCATATTGTAAAACTTATGATGAATGCTGTTCAGAAAAAAATGGATAATATGAATATCACTATTGATATTTCAGACAAAGCATTAGAGTACCTTATGAAGAAAGGTTCTGATTTTGAGTATGGTGCAAGGCCTTTAAAACGAGTTATTCAACGTGAAATAGAGGATGCTGTTTCAGAACTAATCCTAGAAGGTACTTTACAAGGGAAAAAGGTTCTTCATATTGATGAAAAAGAAGAAAAACTTGTTTTTACTGCCGAATAGTTAAAAATATATAAGGTATAATAAAGGGTACGAGAAGATTCGTGCCCTTTTACTTTGTATATCAATTATAAGGAGTTATCTATGTGTGCAAAAAAACAGATGGTGAAATTTATGTGTAATGAGTGCGGTGCGGAATCTCTACAATGGTTAGGACGCTGTCCTCTTTGTGGAGAGTGGAATACAATGGAAGAAATAAAAGCTTCTAAAAGCGAGTATCCTGCCTCTGTTTTATTATCTACTGGAACCAAAGTCAAAAAGGCAGTTAAATTATCAGATATTGAAGTGGCAGGAGAAAAAAGATTTCCTACACAAATAACAGAAATTGATAGAACTTTGGGAGGAGGGATTGTACCGGGCTCAGTTATTCTTTTTGGGGGAGAACCGGGAATTGGGAAATCTACATTAATACTTCAAATATGTAATGCATTAGCTTTACAAAATATAGTTGTTTTGTATTGTAGTGGGGAAGAGTCGGAACAACAACTTAAAATTCGGGCAGAACGATTATGTGTAGATATGCAGCCTTATTTTGTTTTATCAGAAAATAATTTAGAAACTGTTATTGAGATAATAAGTAAAATTAAACCTAAATTTGTAGTTATTGATTCCATTCAAACCGTTTATAGTGTAAATAATGATTCTCCTATGGGAAGTCCGAATCAAATTAAAGCAGTGACTGCTATATTGAATCAATTAGCTAAAACTCATAATATTACTTTTCTTATTGTAGGACATGTAACTAAAGAGGGAAACTTAGCAGGACCTCGTATGTTAGAACATATGGTGGATGTAGTATTGTATTTAGAAGGAGATCGGAGCTATCAATTTCGTGTTTTAAGAACCGTAAAAAATAGGTTTGGATCTACTGCTGAAACCGGACTTTTGGTTATGGAAGAAAAAGGTCTTAGAGAGATTACTAATCCATCAGAGTATCTTGTAAGAAAAAAAGAAGAACCGGTTGCAGGAAGTGTTATAACACCTTGCATGGAAGGACAGCGTGCGATTATGGTAGAAATACAAGCATTATCAGTACACTCTGTTTTAAATATTCCTCGACGTATTAGTGTAGGATATGACTATAATCGTATGATTGTATTGTTGGCAGTATTGGAAAAACGGACAAAACTACCATTTTCTACTAAAGATGTATATGTGAATGTGGCAAGTGGATTTAGAGTACAAGAAACAGCTGCTGATTTAGCAACTGCAATGGCTATTGTTTCTTCTCAATGGGATATATCTATTCCTTCTCATATTATTGCATTGGGAGAAATAAGTCTTACCGGTGAAATTTTACCTGTATCTCATATCACTACAAGGATTAAAGAAGCAATCAAGATGGGGAATACTACTTTTATTTGTCCACTAGGCAATAAAATGGAGATAGAGAATTTTTTCACACATTCTAAAAATCATCTCATAAAAACTATTTTTGTTGATAAACTTTCAGAAGTAGTTCAATTAATGGAAGGATTGCGAAGTAAATAAAATACCGATAATTTATTGCTCTATGTATAGCAAGAAAATTATGGGTGTGATAATATACTTTATATATTGAATATATATATATATTCAATAATCAAAATAAAAGTTATATGGAGATTAGCGTATGCCGGAAAAAATATTAAATATGATTTTTATCTTGCTATTTGCCATCTTAGGCATTGTAGCAGGAGCACAACCGGCTCAATTAATGACTGCATATATTCCTAAAACCTTACTAACAGAAACCGTGTGGGGAATTAGTGCGTTATCTTTAGGAATGATGATTTTGAGTGGTATGGTTGGCGCCGTAGCAGGAGTTTTAGTAGCTCCGTATTTAAATCGTTTTATTTTCTTATTAACTGCATATATTGAAAAATCTTTATCCGAAATATCTATTCAAAACCTTTTACTTGGTACTGTTGGGCTTTTTATCGGTTTAATTATTGCTAATTTAGTAGGAGCGGCTTTTGAGAATATTCCTTATATTGGCCCCTACATTTCTATAGTACTTAGTATATTATTAGGGTATGTAGGCATGCATATGTCTATTATTAAGCAAGGGGAAATATCAGATTGGATTCGATTGCGACCGGGAAACACTGATAAAGCAATAGCTGATAATGATGTTACTAAGGGGAAGTTATTGGATACCAGTGTCATTATTGATGGTCGCGTAGCGGATATTCGTGAAACCGGTTTTTTAGAAGGTAAAATAATAGTGCCTGTATTTGTTTTGGAAGAGTTGCAAAAAATAGCAGACTCATCTGATTTACTTAAAAGAAATAGAGGTAGGCGAGGGTTAGATATTTTAAATAAGATGCGTAAAATTCGTAAAGATAATTTTACTATTGTTGCAGATGATTTTGAAGATATAACAGAAGTGGACTCTAAATTAATTCGACTTGCAAGAAAAAGAGGCTATCAAATTATTACTAATGATTATAATTTAAATAAAGTGGCAGAATTACAAGAAGTGCAAGTACTTAACATTAATGATTTGGCGGGTGCATTAAAACCTGTCGTTATTCCTGGTGAAAAACTATTTGTTCAATTAATCAAGCATGGGAAAGAAAATGGGCAAGGGGTTGCCTATCTTGATGATGGCACTATGATTGTTGTAGAAAATGGTGGAGATTCTATAGGCAAGGATGTAGCTGTGGTTATTGCATCGGTTCTTCAAACTTCAGCAGGAAGAATGATTTTTGCAGAAATGGAGAGTTCTGAACAATGAATAGCATGATACTTTTAGCAGCAGGGAAAGGGCAACGTGTTGGTGCTGCAATTAATAAAATGCTAATCAAAGTACAAGGGAAACCTATTTTTTGGCATTCTTTACAACATATACTTACTAGTCAACTTTTAAATGAAATTATCGTAGTTGTACAAGAGCGAGAAAGACCGGAATTTGAATCAATTATCCGGTCTTTTAATTCGAATATCCTATTTCACATTGCGATAGGTGGGAATACACGTCAAGCATCGGTTTATAATGGACTTAAGCTTGTTTCTCCACAAACAGAAAAGATTATTGTTCATGATGGTGCAAGGCCACTTGTAGATGGAAAATGTATTGATAAGGTTTTAAATAAAATAAGCGAATCGACTCCTGCTATTGTAGTCGGAATTCCTTGCATAGATACAATAAAAAAAATATCTGAAAGGGGAATTGTAAAAGAAACTCTTGATAGAAGTCAATTGTTTAGAGCACAAACACCTCAAGGATTTTATGCACCTTTATTTAGAACCGTTATCCACTCAGTTATGGAGAGAAAATTATTTACAGATGATGTTTCATTATTTGAAGAGCAAGGTATTCCTGTAACAACAATGATCGGACGAGAAGAGTACTATAAAATCACTGTAAAGGAGGATATTGATAGATTGAAAACTTCTTTAAAAAACGAGAAAATTGATTTTCGGATTGGTCAGGGGTATGATATACATCAGTTGTGTGATGCAAGACCGTTAATTCTTGGTGGTGTAAAAATTTCAGATACTTTTGGCTTATTAGGACATTCTGATGCAGATGTTTTAACACATGCTATTATGGATGCACTTTTAGGTGCTGCAGGATTTCCTGATATTGGACATTTTTTTCCGGATACAGATTCTAAATTTAAAAATGTATCCAGTATAAAATTGTTAGAACAAGTTATGCAGAAAATTAGAGAAGCCGGGTATGAAATAGGAAATATTGATACTACAATTATTGCGCAAAAACCAAAATTAGCAGCCCATATAGAAGAGATTAAAAAAGTTCTTGCAGATGTAATGTGTATACATATAGAATCTATTGGTATAAAAGCAACTACAAAAGAAAAAATGGATGCTATTGGAGCAGGGAAAGCCATTGCTGTTATTGCCAATGCGTTACTTTATCGGAGGAATTAGAAAATGACAGAAAAAATTAGAGTTCGCTTTGCACCAAGTCCTACAGGACCGTTTCATATTGGGGGAGCACGTTCTGCTCTTTTTAATTGGTTAGTAGCTAAGCATACAAATGGAACATTTCTTGTACGTATTGAAGACACTGATTTAGCTCGTTCTTCTCGAGAATCAGAGGAAAATATTAAAGAAGCAATGAAATGGTTGGGGCTTGATTGGGATGAAGGTATTGATGTTGGCGGAGAGACCGGTCCTTATCGTCAAACGGAAAGAGTGGATATTTATAAGAAAGAAGTAGAACGCCTTATTCAGGAAGGAAAAGCATATTATTGTTATCTTTCACCGGAAGAGTTGGAAAAAGAAAGACAAGAGCAATTAGCAGCAGGAAAGACACCTGTACATAAAGGAACTTGTCGTCATTTAACACCGGAACAGATCGATATTTATAAACAGATGGGAAGAAAACCGGTAGTTCGTCTAATGGTACCTACTGATAAAGTGTATGCATTTGATGATATGGTTCGTGGACATGTTGAATTTCAATCTGCCGGCGTAGGTGATTTTATTATCATGAAATCAGATGGTATTCCGGTATATAATTTTGCAGTAGTTGTAGATGATGCACTTATGAAAGTTACACATGTTATTCGAGCAGAAGAACACTTATCGAATACCCCTAGACAACTCGCTATTTATGAAGCATTAGGATATGATATACCTACTTTTGGGCACATTTCGTTGATTTTAGGTTCTGATCATAAAAAGATGAGTAAGCGTCACGGTGCGACTTCTGTTCAAGCTTATAGAGATAAGGGCTATTTGCCGGATGCAATGGTAAACTATTTATCTCTTTTGGGGTGGGCACCGAAGGGAGAACAAGAAATTTTCACACGAAAAGAACTTATTGCACAATTTACAATGGATAGAGTTTCTTCTAATGATGCTGTATTTGATATTGAAAAGTTAAATTGGATTAATTTCCAATATATGAAAAAACTTTCTCAAACAGAACTTTTTGATTTTGTTATGCCATTTTTAGTTCAAGCAGGATATGTAGATACAACTATTAGTGATCAGCGTAGGCTTTGGCTTGAAAAAGTAGTTTGGTATGTTCGTGAACACTTATATTATGGACAACAAGTTATAGAAAATGTGAAGCCGTTTTTTGAAGATGTTCCTGAAAGCTTAGCTGCTAATATACAAGACATAATGGCTTTAGAAGAAAGTAAGAAAATTATTGCTGCTTATGCTGACAGTTTGATGAATTTATCATCTTTTGATGAAGAAAGCATAAAAAAATGTTTTAAAGATGTAATGAAAGAAACCGGTATAAAAGGAAAAGCTGCTTTTGAACCTGTTAGAATAGCATTAACAGGAGAAACTCATGGGCCGGGACTTTATACGATGATAGAGCTTTTAGGTCGTGAAGAAACGACAAGAAGACTTCAACGATTTATATAGTAATATCTATTGTTTAGATAAAGGAACAGAAAATAATTCTGTTCCTTTATTTTGTTTTATAAATTTATGAAATTGTATAAATACTCAAAAAATATGATTTAATAAAAATAACTACAAAAATATGATTTTTACAGTTATTAATTAAATAAATATCATTGACAGAGAATCATTTGGGTTGTATTATTAACGATACAAGTTGTTATATATACATTAAAAATGATTTGGAGACGTATACATGGATTTGGAATTAATTGAAAAATCTTTGCCTTTCCTTTTGCAAGGGGCACTCATAACGATAGAAATTACTATGCTTAGCGTTGGTATAGGCTTTTTTATTGGACTATTTACGGGAATAGCTAGAATTTCTAGAGTTAGATTGCTTAGAATTACAGCGACTATATATGCAGACGGAATTAGAGGTACTCCATTGCTGATTCAGATTTTTTTAATTTATTTTGCTTTACCTGTAGTTTTAGGTATGCATATTAATCCGTTTGTTGCTGCTGTTACTGCTTGTGGTATTAATAGTGGCGCCTATGTTTCTGAAATTTTTAGGGCAGGCATACAATCTATTGATATTGGACAAATGGAAGCAGGGCGTTCTTTAGGGCTTACTTGGTGGCAGACGATGTATTATATTCTTCTTCCACAAGCTTTTCGCAATATCCTTCCTCCGCTAGGTAATGAATTTATCACTATGCTTAAAGATTCATCATTGGTTTCGGTTATTGGTTTTGAAGAGCTTACGAGACGTGGACAGTTGGTTATAGCCCAAACATATGCATCTTTTGAAATTTGGATGACGGTTGCTGTCTTATATTTAATCATGACATTGGTTATTGCAAGATTTATATCTTATATGGAGGGAAAATAATGGAAACAATAAATAATAATACTCCCTATTTAATTAATGTAGACCATATAAGTAAATCATTCCAAAAGACAGAAGTATTAAAGGATGTAACACTTAAAGTAAAACCTAAAGAAGTGGCTGTTATTATTGGACCTTCCGGTTCCGGTAAAAGTACTTTATTACGTTGTATTAATGGATTAGAAATGCCGACTAAAGGAACAATTACTTTTGATAACATTCCCTTAAATAGTGAAGAAAATTTAAATAAAGTGCGTGTTGAAGTAGGTATGGTATTTCAACGCTTTAACTTATTTCCACATATGTCGGTTATTAATAATATCATGTTGGCACCTATGAAAATTAGAAAAATGAGTAGAGATGAAGCATATGAACGTGGTATTGCGTTATTAGATAAAGTAGGACTAAAAGATAAAGCCACCTCTATGCCGTCTCAACTTTCCGGAGGACAGCAACAACGTGTAGCTATTGCACGTGCTTTAGCTATGAAACCTAAAGCGCTCTTATTTGATGAACCTACATCGGCTTTGGATCCGGAAATGGTACATGATGTACTGGATATTATGAAAGAAGTTGCACTTGAAGGCATGACAATGGTAGTAGTTACTCATGAAATGGGATTTGCAAGAGAAGTAGGCACAAGAGTTCTTTTTGTCGATCAAGGTTCTATTCTTGAAGAAGGAATACCTGAAGCCATTTTTAATCATGCTAAAGAAGAGAGAACAAAGAATTTCTTATCAAAAGTTTTATAATTAATAATGAATATAATTAACACATTCTGCGCTTAAATGGTATACTCCATTTAAGCGCAGAATGTGTTATTATTAAATAATAATGACATTTGAAGCATACAACATAGGAGGTATCTTTATGGATAGGCAGTTGTCTTTGGAGTTTGTACGTGTTACTGAACAAGCTGCAATCAAGAGTGGTCGTTTAATGGGATGTGGAGATAAAGAAGGCGCAGATCAATTAGCTGTTGATGGGATGCATGAAGCGTTTTCTAAAACAGCTGTTTCAGGCACAGTAGTAATTGGTGAAGGCGAATTAGATGAAGCACCTATGTTGTATATTGGCGAGCACGTTGGGGCAGGTGGAGAAGCTATTGATATTGCAGTCGACCCTGTAGAAGGTACTAATTTAGTGGCTAAAGGAAAAGACGGGGCGATTGCAGTTATGGCAGTTGCTCCGGCTGGAAGTTTACTTCATGCTCCTGATATGTATATGTATAAGATTTGTGTAGGACCAAGAGCAAAAGGTCGCATTAATATTGATGCTCCTGTTGCTGTTAATCTTAAAAATGTTGCGGAAGCAATGAATAGAGAAATAGCAGATCTTACAGTAGTAACTCTTGATAGAGAACGTCATGCGGGTATTATTCGCGAATGCAGAGAAGCCGGTGCGCGCATTCGTTTAATTACGGATGGGGACGTGGCACCTGCTGTTGAATGTGGAATTCAAGGTAGCGGTATTCATATGGTTATTGGACAGGGAGGTGCACCGGAAGGTGTATTAGCTGCAGTTGGACTAAAATGTTTAGGTGGAGATATGCAAGCAAGATTACTTCCTCATAATGAAGAAGAAATTAATCGTATGCGTGCAATGGGAATTGAAGATCCTTCTAGAGTCTTTACAATTGATGACCTTGTAAAAGGAGATGATTGTATTTTTTCAGCAACTGCTATTACCGATTGTAATTTTTTAAAAGGTGTAAGATATTTTGATAATGGATGTCGTACATCTACCATGCTTCTTAGATATAAAACAGGTACAGTACGATTTATAGATACAGTTCATCGTTTTGGTGAAAATAAACCGATAGTTAAACTATAAAAAAAGTCTTAAATCTGTTAAAATAGCGGATATGTATCCGCTATTTTATTTTACTTTTATAAACTGGTTATACTATATCAATATGGGGGATTTTATGCATGAAGTGTTAGATTGGCTGTATTCTATCGTTGTAGCCTTAATTTTAGCTATGATTATTCATATCTTTATTTTTGTACCTACTCGAGTTTCGGGAGAATCTATGTATCCATCTTTGCAAAATGGACAATATTTAATTGTGTCGAAAATAGGGCATGTTTTGCATAAAGATGTTAATTATAAAGATATAGTTATTATTGATAGCCGTGTACAAAGAGAAAGAACTTGGGCAGATGATGTATTAGAACCCTTAGACAATTATTTATCCATTTTTAGTCATAATTCACAACAACATAATATTTGGGTGAAAAGAGTAATTGGAAAAAGTGGAGATGAGCTTGCTTTTCATGATGGATATGTGTATCGTAATGGAGAAAAATTAGAAGAAGCTTATATTAAAGAACCTATGGAATTTTCTATGGATGGAACCTATGTAGTACCGGAAGGAATGGTATTTGTAATGGGTGATAATAGGAATCATAGTAGTGATAGCCGATTTATTGGCGCAGTACCATTGGATCATGTACTAGGAACAGTTGCCTTTCAATTATAGTGCTAAAAACATATAGGAAATATGCTGTTTTTATAAAAGAATCTGGAAATAATAGGAGAAAATATATGGCGTATTGTAATGAGGCGTTTATTGAACTTCAGGGAGCTTATCTGTTTGCTGAAATTAGAAATAGAATAGATGCATATAAAAAACTACATTCGAATACTAATATTATTTCATTAGGGATTGGTGATGTGACACAACCCTTAGCGCCTGTGGTTATTAAGGCAATGCAAAAAGCTGTTTTTGAAATGGGAAATATAGAAACTTTTAGGGGATATGGACCTGAACAAGGATATTCGTTTTTACGTGAGGCTATTGTAAATGGTGATTTTAAATCACGTGGTATTGATTTAGAACCTTCTGAAATTTTTGTTAGTGATGGAGTAAAATGTGATGTAGGGAATATGCAAGACATATTTGCAGAATCCTCTCTTGTTGCAGTAACAGATCCTGTATATCCCGTATATGTTGACAGCAATGTTATGGCAGGACGGGGTGGAAAATTTGTGAATGGTAATTATCAAAGAATTATCTATATGCCTTGCTATGAAGAATGTGCATTTAAACCAAGTTTACCTATACATGATCCTCAAATTATTTATTTATGTTCTCCTAATAATCCGACAGGATCTGTCTTTACTCATAAAGACTTAACTATGTGGGTTAAATATGCACAACAAACAGGATCTGTCATTTTCTTTGATGCAGCGTATGAAGCATTTATCACAGATAAAGACTTGCCTCATAGTATTTATGAAATTGAAGGAGCTAAAGAAGTAGCTATTGAGTTTAGATCCTATTCTAAAAGTGCAGGATTTACTGGTGTTCGATGTGGTTATTGTGTAGTTCCTCATGCATTGATGTTAGAAACACAATCCGGAGAGAAGATAAGTGCCAATGAATTGTGGAATCGTCGTCAATGTACCAAATTTAATGGCTGTTCTTATATTGTGCAACGTGGAGCAGAAGCACTTTATACTGAGGAAGGAAAAGCACAAGTACAAGCCACTATAAATATATATCGTGAAAATGCACATATGATTTTAGAAGGGCTTATGGAAGTCGGTTTAACATCCTCGGGGGGAAAAAATAGCCCTTATATCTGGGTAACAGTTCCGGAAGGAATGACAAGTTGGGAATTTTTTGACTTGCTTTTGCAGCAAGCAGGTGTTGTTTGTACACCGGGTGCCGGATTTGGTCCTTGTGGAGCAGGTTATATTCGATTAACCGCATTTAATACTCCAGAAAATACTCAAGAAGCAGTACAACGTTTAAAAAAATTATTGAAAAAAGGGGAATCGTAATGAGCACAAATTTGCAAATTGGTATTGTAGGTCTTCCGAATGTAGGTAAAAGTACTTTGTTTAATGCTATTACAAAAGCTGGGGCAGAAGCAGCAAACTTTCCGTTCTGCACTATTGAACCGAATGTAGGAGTTGTAGAAGTTCCCGATCATAGAATTTATGATTTATCCAAACTTTTTAATACAAAGAAAATCGTTCCGGCATTTACTCGTTTTGTTGATATTGCAGGTTTAGTATCAGGTGCATCTAAAGGAGAAGGATTAGGGAATCAATTTTTAAGTCATATTCGAGAAACAGATGCTATTGCACATGTAGTTCGTTGTTTTGAAAGTGATGATATTGTTCATGTAGAAGGATCTGTAGATCCGATTCGTGATATGGAAATTATCAACACGGAACTTTGTTTAGCAGATTTAGATAGTATAGAAAAAAAGAAAACAAAGACTGCTAAATTAGCACAAACAGGCAATAAAGAAGCTAAGGCGCTTCTTCCCACTTATGAAAAAGTGTTCAATGCATTGGCAGATGGAAAACCTGCAAGAGTGGTTGATTTAACAGATGAAGATAAAGAGCTTTTACAGGAATTAAATTTAATTACACTAAAGCCGGTTCTTTACGTATTAAATACAGCGGAAGATGATATAGCAGATCCGATGTCAAATTCTTTAGTACAAAAAGTTTCAGCACAAGCTGAAAAAGAAGGGGCCAAATGGGTAACTATTTCTGCTGCTATTGAGCAAGAAGTATCTGAATTGGAACCGGAAGAAGCCAAAGCGTTTCTTGCAGATTTAGGAGAAACAGAACCGGGACTTCATCGATTGATTCGTACTGCTTATTCTATGTTAGGTTTAATTAACTTTTTCACAGCTGGTGAAGTAGAATGTAGAGCATGGACTATTCGTAAAGGAACTAAAGCACCACAAGCTGCCGGTAAGATTCATACCGATATGGAACGTGGATTTATTCGAGCAGAAATTGTTTCTTATGAAGATCTTATGGAATGTGGCTCTTATGCAGCTGCCAGAGAAAAAGGATTGCTTCGTGTAGAAGGAAAAGAATATATAGTAGAAGATGGAGATACGGTATATTTTCGTTTTAATGTATAAATAAAAAGACTGTAATGAAAACTCATTACAGTCTTTTTGTTTACATATTTACCTTTTTTTAGTAATATGCAAATCTTTAATATAAAAATAAATAAATGCAGTACAAGCACATAAAAAACCTATAACAGCTGTAATCTGAGCACTTTTTAGTCCCCATAACAGGATTTGATAGTCACCACGAAAATACTCTAGGAAGAAACGAAGAATAGAGTATAGCATTAAATAGAGAGAAAAAATTGTGCCCTTAGGTCTCTTTTCACAACTATATAAAATAAGAAAAACAAAGATTAGTAAGTCGCCTTGGCATTCCCATACTTCAGCCGGCCATAAGGGTTGAGAACCATAGGTTTGATAGGCAAGTGTTGTATTAGGATATAGTAGGCCAAAGTTCATTCCCGTGGGATGTCCGAATGCGTCGCCATTCATAAAATTGGCAATACGCCCTACAGATTGTCCTAAAATAATGGCAGGAGCGATTGTATCGGCAAAAGATAAAATAGGAATATTTTTTTGCTTAAGGAAGAAATAAGCAGCAATTATAGCAAACAATAGTCCTCCTTGAATAGCCATACCACCTTGCCATACATAGAATATTTCAGAAAGGTGATTATGGTAATATTCCCAATCAAAAAAGAATACATCCCAAAGTCGTCCACCGAGAATTCCCCAAAAAGCGATAGTTATACCTAAATCGAATATGTGTTTAGCCCATTCTTTATTTTCTTTTTTTAGAAGAAAATAAGCCATAATACATCCGGAAATAATACCTAATGAAAAAAATATTCCATAAAATCGAATTGGCCAATTACCAATAAAGAAAAGATATTGGTGCATTTTAATTTACCTTTCTTTAACAAAATACAAAAAGAAAAATGAATTTATTTTGTATATTACATGGTATATGAAAATTATATCATTATGAAGATACATATTGTGTAGAAATAGAATGTTATCTTTGTTTTTCCTATTAGTTGACGTGAAATTTTCTTAATTATATAATTGATTTTATATAATAAGGTAGTTATTATCTATTAATAAAGCTATGCTTTCTTTATTTTAATAGAATAAATTATGGAAGGTGATACGAATGTCAGACAAATATGTTCCGCAAGAAATTGAAAAGAAATGGCAAAAATACTGGTTGGATACGAATGCTTTTGAAACAAAAGAAGACTCTAATAAGGAGAAATATTATGTTTTAGAAATGTTCCCTTATCCGTCAGGAAATCTTCATATGGGACATGTTCGAAATTATTCTATTGGTGATGTAGTTGCTAGATTCAAAAAAATGCAAGGGTTTAATGTATTACATCCAATAGGATATGATGCATTTGGTATGCCTGCAGAAAATGCGGCTATAAAAAATGGGGTAGCTCCTGCTCAATGGACTTATTCAAACATAGAAAATATGACTCGTCAACAACGTGAATTGGGTCTTTCTTATGATTGGAATAGAGAAGTGGTGACTTGTAGAGAAGATTATTATAAACATACACAAAAACTTTTTGAAATTTTTTATAATAAAGGACTGGTATATAAGAAAGAAGCAAAAGTTAACTGGTGCGATACTTGTCATACCGTTTTAGCAAATGAACAAGTAGAGGATGGAAAGTGCTGGCGCTGTAAGAATTCGGTAATTAAGAAAAATTTAGCACAGTGGTTTTTAAAAATTACAGATTATGCGGATAGACTTCTCGAAGATTTAAATCATATGCCGGGATGGCCGGAACGTGTTAAAAGCATGCAGAAAAATTGGATAGGTAAGTCAACCGGTGTTGAATTTGCTTTTGATGTAGAAGGTATGGAAGAAAAAATTTCTGTTTATACCACACGAGTAGATACTGTTTTTGGCGTAACTTATATCGTGTTGGCACCTGAACATCCAATCGTGTCTGCTCTGATTGCTAACAATCCTAATAAAGAAGAACTTAATGTTTTTATTGATAAAGTAAAGAATCAAAGTGATATTGAAAGAACAGCAGAAGGTGTTGAAAAATTAGGAATGTTTACAGGTAGCTATGCTACGAATCCAATGAATGGAGAGCGTGTTCCTATTTGGATTGCTAATTATGTTTTGTCCGAATATGGCACTGGAGCTGTAATGGCGATGCCGGAAGGTGATCAGCGTGACTGGGAGTTTGCTAAGAAATATAATTTACCAATTAAATTAACTATTCAAAATCAAGAAAAGAATCTTGCATTAGATGATATGGATGCAGCATATGTGGAAGATGGTTATTTAGTAGACTCCGAGGAATTTACAGGACAATCATCAGCAGAAGCTAGAGTATCTATTATTAACAAGATGGAAAAGATGGGAATTGGGAAAGAGAAAGTAAATTATAGACTTCGTGATTGGCTTATTTCTCGTCAACGTTATTGGGGTTGTCCGATTCCGATTATTAATTGCCCAACTTGTGGTTCAGTATTAGTTCCTGAAAAGGATTTACCTGTACGTCTTCCTGAAGATGTGGAATTTGTTTCCGGTGCGGTATCACCTCTTCAAACAAGCGAGTCTTTCTTGCAGTGTAAGTGTCCTAAATGTGGCGGGGCTGCACTTCGTGAAACCGATACTATGGATACATTTGTAGATTCCTCTTGGTATTTCTTACGTTATTGTGATGCACATAATGAAAAGCAGCCATTTGATAAAGAGAAAGTAAATTATTGGATGTCTGTAGATCAATATATTGGTGGTATTGAGCATGCAATTTTACATTTATTGTATTCTCGTTTCTTTGTAAAAGTGTTATATGATGAAGGATTGGTAAATTGCATAGAGCCGTTTACGAATTTACTTTGCCAAGGTATGGTTCTCAAAGATGGCGGGAAGATGAGTAAATCGGTTGGTAATGTAGTAAGTCCGGAAGAAATAGTTGCTAAGTACGGTGCAGATACAGCACGTTTGTTTATTTTATTTGCTGCACCACCGGAACGTGACTTAAATTGGAGTGATCAAGGTGTAGAAGGCTCTTACCGTTTCTTAAAGAGAGTTTGGGCTATTGTTGAGAAGTATCTCGATATGGATAATTATCAAGAAAACACACTTTGTTCTGATCAAATAAAATTAAGACGTCGCCTGCATAAAACAATTGCTAAAGTTACAGAGGATTTAGATGGAAAATTTAATTTTAATACAGCAATCAGCTCTATTATGGAATTAGTGAATGAAATGTATTCATATGCAGAAAGTCATTCATCTATAGCGGAAGGTTTTAAAAAAGAAATAGTACGCAGTTTATTGATTTTATTGGCGCCTTTTGTTCCTCATATTACAGAAGAACTTTGGCAGAAATTAGGAGCGGAAGAGAGCAGTGTACATGATGCTGAATGGGTTGTTGTAGACTCATCTGCATTGACGGTAGATGAAGTAGAATTGGCAATACAGGTTAATGGGCGTGTACGAACAGTTATGTCCGTGCCTATTGCTATGGAAAAAGAGGAGATTGAGTACAAAGCAAAAACTCTTTCAGCTATTCAAAAATTTATAGAAGGAAAAACAATTGTTAAAGTTATAGTAGTGCCTAAAAAGATTGTTAATATTGTTGTAAAGTAAAAGGAAAATCCTCAGTTCTATAATGAATTGAGGATTTTTTTGTGAATAGTTCACTTGACTATATCGATAAAAAACGATATAATCAAAATATAAAATTATATTATATTTAAATAAGAGGTAAAATTATGACTATATATGATACTATCGTAATTGGAGGAGGTCCGGCAGGACTTACTGCAGCGTTATATGCTATTCGCAAAGAAATGTCTACTGTGCTTATTTCTCCTGATATCGGTGGGCAAATGTTATTGACTAATGAAATTGAAAATTATCCGGGATTTGAATCGATATTAGGTTTTGATTTATCAGATAAAATGGAAAGCCATGTAAGAAAATATCCGGTGTCATTTGAAATGGCTTCTGTTGAGAAATTAAAAAGATTACCTGATGGTCATTTTAGTGTGGAACTTGATGATGGAAAACAAATTATTGGTAAAACTGTAATTGTAACTGCCGGTAAACGAAATCGTACATTGAATATTGACGGGGAATCGCGATTAACAGGACGTGGTGTAAGTTATTGTGCAACTTGTGATGGTCCTTTTTACAAGAATAAAGTGACAGCAGTAGTTGGTGGTGGTGATAGTGCTATTCAAGCTGCTATTGAAATGGCTTCTATATCCAAACAGGTATATTTGTTAGTACGTAGTAAGATACGAGCTTCAGAAATTTTAGTTTCTAGGTTAAATAAGTTACCAAATATAAAAGTTATGCTAGGATATTCTCCGGTTAAAATTATAGGTGAAGATAAAGTAGTTGGGATAGATATAAGAAATAATCTTACAGAAGAAGAGTCTTCTATATCTCTTGATGGTATTTTTATAGAAGCAGGTGGAATTCCTAACAATGGTTATCTTCCTGAAAGTGTTACTACTAATAAATCGGGAGAAATTATTAGTGATAAATATGGAGTTACAAATATTTCCGGGTTATTTGCTGCAGGAGATGTTACCGATCGTAAAGATAAACAAGTAGTAATTGCTGCCGGTGAAGGAGCAGCAGCGGCTTTGGCAGCACATGATTATTTACTTAGGCATTAAAATGGAGAGTTATGAGAGTTACTAAAGCGATAAAGACGGAACAGTTACGTAGATTGGAAAATGTATATCATGACTATACAACAGCATTAGAATATACCAATCCATTTACATTATTGGTAGCTACTATTTTATCTGCACAATGTACTGATGCTAGAGTTAATATTATTACAAAACGTATTTTTCCCAGATTGGATAGTCCTGCTAAAATGATTACACTTTCACAACAACAATTAGAAAAAGAAATTCATGATTGTGGACTTTATCGTAGTAAATCAAAGCATATTTTAGAAATGTGTAGAATATTATTGAACAATTATGATGGACAAGTTCCGGAAGATTTTGATGCACTAGTTTCACTGCCGGGAGTAGGGCGTAAGACAGCTAATGTTGTTAGAAGCGTATGTTGGGGGTATCCTGGTATTGCAGTTGATACACATGTATTTCGTGTATCTAACCGATTAAAATTATCCATTGGAGATACTCCATTGGAAGTAGAAGAAGGTCTGCAAAAAGCAATACCAAAAGAAAATTGGTCATCCGCACATCATTGGCTTATTTGGCATGGACGTAAGATTTGCAAAGCAAGAAAACCTGCTTGTGAGGAATGTTTTTTACAAGATGTATGTCCTTCTTGTCTGGTAAAAGTTTCACCTTGGGAAAATAATATAAAGTAAAAATGTGGTATACAAATATTTGTATACCACATTTTAGTTATAAGTTATTTGAGTAAAGAAGATGCTTTTTCTAAAGTGTATTCTGTTTCTGCAATTAACTCTGACATAATTTCTTTCATAGGTTGAATTTTCTTAAGATTGGTTAGTGACATTCCTGCTAATACGTATCCATTTTGCACATCTCCTTCAATGACCGCTTTTTTTGTAGTTCCATGAGATAAGGCACGGAGTTCTTCTATAGATGCACCATCATATTCTGCTTCAAGATATTTCTTGGTAAATGCATTACGAAGCCCACGTACACTATCATTTTTAGAAAAACCTGTAACTACAGAATCTTTATCGTTAGCATGGATGAGAGCATTTTTATAGTTTATATGTGTTTGGCATTCTTCTGCAAGAAGGAAACGCGTTCCTATTTGAACTCCGGAAGAACCCATAATAAGTGCAGCAGCAATTCCACGACCGTCAGAAATACCGCCGGCAGATATAACGGGTATTTCTAAGGAAGGGATAACATTTTCCATTAAAGCCATGAGTGTTAATTTTCCATCATGTCCACCTGCTTCCATTCCCTCAATAATGACTGCATCAGCACCTCGTTCTTGTACACGTTCCGCTAATTTTACGGTAGGTACAATTGCCAAGGCATGTATTCCCGCCTGATGAAGTGGATTTATATAAGAGGAAGCATTGCCTGCACCAATAGTTACGAAAGGGACTTTTTCATCACATACTAATTGTGCAATGTCATCTTTGTTTGGTGATTGAAGCATTAAATTTACTCCAAATACAGCTTGTTTTCCGCACATATCACGTACTTCATGTATATATCGTTGTACTTCGTCTACAGAAAATCCGCCACTGGCAATAACACCGGTTCCACCTTCATGACAAATAGATGCTACGAGTTGTGATTCGGAAATATAAGCCATGGCACCTAAAATAATTGGGTATTTAATTCCTAATAGTTCTGTGATTCTCGTTTTCCACATTATTTAAAACTCCTTATAATTTTTATATATACTTTTATTATTTTCTATTTTAAACGAACATTTTTATTATATATTTTTTTATATATAGTATGCAAGTAAGGTTAATTTATTATAAAGAATTGGTAATTATAAACAATTGAATTCAGTCACTTACATAGATAGTATTGATATAGAGTATACTTATTTTTTATAAGATATACTGTTGTTGAGTTACTATATAGTCTGTGCTATACTATTGACAGGATTTTTATTTATTATATCAGGGCTAAGTAACTGTATAGAGGTAGATTATGCGTGACGATTATTTGCTTTTGATACTGGTGCCGGAGTTAATACAAGTTGCACAAGAAAGATATTCTATTCTGCAACAAATTTCAGAGTTAAAACCGGTGGGACGGCATTTGTTGGCAGTATCTACTAAGTTATCAGAAATTACTATACGTACACACTTAACTATTATGAAAGAACAAGGACTTATAGAAATACACCCTAGTGGAATTACATTATCACGTAAGGGCGAAACACTTCTTCTGTCCTTTTTTGATGCCTTGTATAAAGATCCTACTGTTGAAGAAATGGAAGAAGAATTAACAAAAATACTTTCTATGGAAAAGGTTATTGTTATAAAAGGAGATTCAAATTCTTCCAAGGATACACAGAAAAATATAGGATATCAGATGGCTTATGAGTTAACACGTGCTATTCGTGATGATAGCATTGTTGCCGTAGGTGGAGGTCCTATACTTTCTAGAATGACAGAATTACTTCCGCAATTAGCTGATTCCAGCTCAATGAAGGTTACAGTTGTGCCTGTTAGAGGCGGATTTGGAGCGGAAATAGGTTATCAAGCTAATATGATTGCAGCTAAAACAGCAAAAAAGTTAGGAGGTAACTATAAACTTCTTCATGTGCCTGATGGAATTAGTCCGAATTTGATTAGGCGAATTAGAGAGGAAGTTCCGGATACTGCAGAAGTGGAGTCCTTAATTCATCGTGCAGATGTATTAGCAATTAGTATAGAAAATGCACGAGATATGGCAAAGATTCATAAGTTACCATTACATGTCTGTGAACGATTGCATGATGAGGGGGTATGTGGAGAGACTCTTGGGTTATATGCAGATATTAATGGAAAAATAAGGTATCAAATGTATAATTTAGGTCTTTCTTCAGATGATTTACAGTCTGTTTCACATGTTTTAATTGCAGCCGGAGGTAAAAATAAAGGAGAAGCTATTTTAGCTATGGCAAGAGCAGGTGTTCGAGGGGTTCTAATTACAGATGAAGGTGCTGGAAAGCAGATTTTATCGTTGGTAAAGAAACAATAATTACAAATGGGAGATTAGATGATTATGACTAAAACAAAAATTGGTATCAACGGATTTGGTAGAATCGGTAGATTAGTATTTCGTGCTATGTTAGATAGAGATGACATGGATATTGTAGCCATTAATAATCCAAGTGGTGCTGAAACAGCGGCTTATTTGCTTAAGTATGATACTATTCATGGTCGCTTAGATCGTGAAGTAATTGTTGATGGAGATTCTTTACTTATTGATGGAAAACGAATTGTAGTATTTCATGATCGTGATCCTGCTAATTTAGATTGGTCTTCTTTAGGAATTCAAATTATTGTTGAATCTACCGGCAAAATTAAAGATAAAGAAAGTGCATCAAAGCATATTAAAGGAACAGTAAAAAAAGTAATTATTACTGCACCGGCTAAGAATGAAGATGCTACTATTGTTATGGGGGTTAATGAAGAAATATATAATCCTAAAACAGATCACATTTTATCTAATGCATCCTGTACAACGAATTGTTTAGCACCTGTAGTTAAAGTATTGAATAATGCATTTGGGATTAAGAGAGGGCTTATGACAACGGTCCATTCTTATACTAATGACCAAGCTATCTTAGAAAAAGCACATAAGAAAGACCCTAGAAGAGGTCGTGCAGCAGCAGAAAACATGATTCCAACAAGCACAGGTGCCGCTAAAGCTATTGGTTTAGTTATTCCTGCAATGAAAGGTAAATTGAATGGGCTTTCTATTCGTGTACCTACTCCAGATGTATCTTTAGTTGATTTAGTATGTGAATTAAATCAAAAAGAAGTTACAAAAGAAGAAATTAACACTGTTTTAAAGCAAGCTAGTGAAAATGAATTAAAAGGTATACTTGCATATACAGATGAGCCGCTTGTATCTAGTGATTTTAAGGGAACCAGTGTTTCCTCTACTATTGATTCTACGTTAACGATGGTTATGGAAAAGAATATGGTTAAAGTTATCGTTTGGTATGACAATGAATGGGGTTATTCAGAAAGAACCGTTGATTTAGTAGCTTATGTTGCAGCGAAAGGACTTTAATATTATGGATAAAAAGACCATATATGATATCTCAGTACAAGGGAAAAAAGTATATGTTAGAGTTGACTATAATGTGCCCCATGATGAAAAGGGAAATATTCTTGATGATAGAAGAATAAAATCTACTATTCCTACCTTGGAATATCTTTTAAATCAAGGTGCTTCGCTTATTATTGCCAGCCACATGGGACGTCCTAAAGGCGAAATTAAGTCTGATTTGTCTTTAACGATTGTAGCAGAACGTTTATCACAGCTTTTAAATAAACCTGTTAAGTTTGCCAACTGTTGTATTGGAGAAGAGACACAAAGAATGAAAGAAAGTCTTCTTCCAGGAGAAATTCTTTTATTAGAAAATGTACGTTTTCATAAAGGGGAAGAGAAGAATGAAGATGCCTTTGCTGACCAATTGGCACAAGGTTGTGATATAGCTGTTAATGATGCTTTTGGTGCTTCTCATCGTTCACATGCATCTATTGTGGGGGTTGGAAGACGCTTACCTATGGTAGCCGGATTTTTAATGAAAAAAGAAATTGAGTTTCTTAACGGTGTAATAGATCATCCGGTTCGACCTTTTGCAGCTATTATTGGTGGGGCTAAAATTAGTGATAAAATTCATGTTATTGCTAATTTAATGGAAAAAGCGAATGTCATTTTAATTGG
This sequence comes from Dialister pneumosintes, assembly GCF_001717505.1. Taxonomy (NCBI): domain Bacteria; kingdom Bacillati; phylum Bacillota; class Negativicutes; order Veillonellales; family Veillonellaceae; genus Dialister; species Dialister pneumosintes. The sequence continues at coordinate 567,718 of NZ_CP017037.1, read as the reverse complement.
TGGTGGTATGGCAAATACTTTTGTTGCAGCAGAAGGTTATGATATGGGAAAATCTTTGCAAGATAAAGATCGTTTTAATTTAGCCAGAGAATTAAAAGAGAGAGCAAAAAAAATTGGTTCTCGTATAATTCTTCCTGTTGATTTTATGGCTGGTGATGCATTCTCAGAAAAAGCCCAAACAAAAGTATTAACTGCTGAAGAATTTAGTGATCCATGGATGGCATTGGATATTGGACCTAAGACTATTGAGTTATATGTTGAAACTTTAAAGAAGATGAAAACTGTGGTCTGGAACGGACCGATGGGTGTATTCGAGATGAAACCTTTTGCTAAAGGTACTCATGCCATAGCTAATGCAGTTGCTAATCTTGATGCAACAACTGTTGTTGGCGGTGGTGAGTCAGCAGCGGTGGTAGATCAAATGGGAATTGGAGATAAATTCTCACATGTGTCTACCGGTGGAGGTGCATCTCTTGAAATGTTAGAAGGAATGATTTTACCGGGAGTAACAATTCTTTCTGATAAGGAGGAAATTCATTGAGAAAGCCTTTGATTGCAGGAAATTGGAAGATGAATCTGATACCGGAAGAAGCCGGCTTCATTTTAGATAAATTGATGACTGTGAAAGAAAAAGAGGTAGAATTATTAATTTGTCCTTCTTTTATTGCTCTTCCACTTGCAAGTGAAAAATTAAAAAATAGCTTTATTAAGCTAGGTGCTCAAAATATGTATCCTGAGATTAAAGGAGCTTTTACAGGTGAAATTTCACCGAATATGTTAAAAGCATTACGTTGTGAATATGTTATTTGTGGGCATTCTGAAAGAAGAACTCTTTTAGGCGAATCCAATGATTTTATCCGACGTAAAGTAAGTTGTGCATTATCACATAATATAATACCTATTCTTTGTGTAGGAGAATCACAAAAAGACCGTACAGAAGGAATGACAGAGGAGTGTATTCGAAAGCAGATTTTTACAGCACTTTCTGATTTAAAGAGAAAAGAACTTTCTAGAATTGTTGTTGCATATGAACCTATCTGGGCTATTGGTACCGGCATATCCGCGACTGCAACAGATGCTGAAAAAGTGGCTAAATTTATAAGAAATGAATTAACATGTGCATTTGGGAAACAAGTAGCAGAAGAGATACGTATCCTATATGGAGGGAGCGTAAATATTACTAATATTACTGATTTTATGCATTGTTCTAATATTGATGGTGCTTTAATTGGTGGAGCTAGTTTAAAACCTACTGAGTTTATTGAAATTTATAATAAAATTTAAGGAGTGTAATTATGGCAATCATTACTGATGTTTGTGCAAGAGAGATTCTTGATTCACGTGGAAACCCAACCATAGAAGTGGATTTAATATTAGAAGATGGTACTTTTGCAAGAGCTGCCGTTCCTTCCGGTGCATCTACCGGTAAGTATGAGGCAACTGAATTGCGTGATGGAGATATATCTCGTTACAATGGCAAGGGAGTTTTGAAAGCTATTCAAAATGTAAATAATGAAATTGCATCTCATTTGATTGGTATGGAGGCTACGGATCAAAGGGGTATTGATGAAATGATGATTGCACTCGATGGAACAAAAAATAAGAGTAGACTCGGTGCCAATGCTATTTTAGGTGTGTCTTTGGCAGTAGCTCAAGCAGCAGCTCAATCTTCCGGATTACCTTTATACCAATATTTGGGTGGAACTAATGCGCATGTACTTCCTCTTCCCATGATGAATATTATGAATGGTGGTGCACATGCTGACAATAATGTAGATATTCAAGAATGTATGATTATGCCTGTTGGAGCGGATACTTTCACTGAAGGGCTTCGCATGTGTGCAGAAGTGTATCATTCTTTGAAGAATGTTTTGGATAGCAAAGGGCTTAGTACGGCGGTTGGGGATGAAGGTGGATTTGCACCGGATTTACCATCTAACGAAGCTGCTTTGGAAGTTATTTGTGAAGCAGTGGAAAAAATCGGCTATAAATTAGGTACAGATATTGTTTTGGCACTGGATGTTGCAGCATCTGAACTGTATAAAGATGATGGAAAATATCATATGACAGGCGATAATAAAGTACGAACTTCAGAAGAAATGGTAGCTTACTATGAATACTTAATCAATAATTATCCAATTGTATCTATTGAAGATGGGTTGGATGAAGAAGATTGGGAAGGTTGGCAAAAATTTACTACTGTTTTAGGGGCAAAGATTCAAATTGTAGGAGATGATCTTTTTGTAACGAATACAGAACGTTTGGCAAAAGGAATTTCTGCTCATGTAGGTAATTCTATTTTGATTAAAGTGAATCAAATAGGTACATTAACAGAAACATTTGATGCTATTGCTTTGGCACATCGTGCGGGATATACTGCTGTTGTATCACATCGTTCCGGTGAAACGGAAGATACGACTATTGCAGATATTGCAGTGGCTGTTAATGCAGGACAAATTAAAACCGGTGCACCGGCACGTACAGAGCGTGTAGCTAAATATAACCAACTTCTTCGTATTGAAGAAGATCTTGGAAATCATGCAATGTTTGGTAGTTGTAAGATTAATAAATTGGTTGCAGATAAGTAGGATATTATAAAAAGAAGGAAGATTTTCCATAGGAATTCTTCCTTCTTTTGTTTTTATATGCTATGATTATACGATTATAAAATAAATGCAGTTGTGAGGTATGTAATGATAAAAGAAGTTATTATAGTAGAAGGAAAGTCTGATATAGCAAGAGTAAAATTGGCTGTAGATGCGGATATGATTGCAACAGGTGGCTTAGGACTTTCACGTGATACTATACATGAAATAGAATGTGCTTATCATACAAGAGGGATCATAATTTTCACGGATCCGGATGGACCGGGGAATCGTATACGAAAGAAATTAACTCACTTATTTCCCCATGCACTTCATGCATTTATACCAAAGTCGGAAGCTTCATCAATATCCGGAGTAGGAATAGAAGAAGCTTCTCCTCATGCAATTAAGCAAGCTTTAGAAAATGTACAAACAACACAATTTAATCCATCAAAAGAATTTAATATGTCGGATTTATTAAAAGCAAAAATGGTAGGAGATGTATCTGCTGCCAAACGACGTGAAAAAGCAGGCGCATTATTGCATATAGGTTATGGAAATGCTAAAACATTTTTAAAAAAATTAAATCACTTTAGTATATCGCGTGAAGAGTGGGATAAAGTAATAGCTGCTATGGAGGAAATTCATGTTTGAAGTAGAACTTGCAGATAAAAAGGTAATTTCATATATTTTAAAACGTTTTAACATTCATGCTAAACATAGACTGGGGCAAAATTTTTTAGTAAGAGCGGATGTTGTTAAGGCTATTGCAGAAGCAGCAGAGCTTACGGAAGAAAGTTGTGTTTTAGAAATTGGACCGGGTATTGGTATATTAACACAAGCCCTAGCTAGAACCGGAGCAGCTGTTACTGCAGTAGAAATAGATAAAAGTTTAGAAAAAGTTCTTTTGCATACATTAGAACCTTATGAAAATATAAATATTATTTATGAAGATATTTTAAAATTGAATTTATATGAATTAATGCAAGGGAAAATTTGGAAAATAGCGGCTAATTTACCGTATTATATTACTACACCGATACTCATCTATTTAATACAGACAGAACTTCCTATTTCTCTTTTTGTATTTATGATACAAAAAGAGGTGGCTGCACGTATTATGGCATCACCAGGAACAAAAGATTATGGTGCATTAACATTGGCGATTCAATTTTATTGTACAGCTGAAATTGTTATGGATGTACCTCCTTCTTCCTTTATCCCGAAACCGGCTGTTATGTCAACTGTATTAAAATTAAAAAAACGGAAAGAACCGGCGGTTAAAGTAAAAGATAAGAAATTATTTTTTAGTATGGTAAAAATAGCTTTTGGACAACGTAGAAAAGTGTTTACCAATGCTTTGAAAGCAGGTGGTATTAATAAAACTATGATTGATGAGATTTTAAGACGGACTCAAATAGATGGTACGCGACGTGGTGAAACATTTTCTATGCAAGAGTTTGGGCTATTAGCTGATGCATGGTATGACCTTATTCATGAAAAATCGTAAATTACATTATCTTTACAAAAGCAAAGAAGAAGTGTATAATTTTTTTAATACAATGATTGAGACTAATCTATTTAAATTATAAGCAGAGAGTAAACGGTTGGTGTAAGTTTACATGATTTAATAGAGTTCCACTCAGGAGTAGTCGATGAAGAATCGAACGGGGTACCCGTTATAGTACACAGAGCTGGCTTTATGCAATTTGGGTGGTACCGCGATTGACTTCGTCCCATGGGGATAGAAGTCTTTTTTATTTTTAATTATATTGTTTTAAGAGGTGATTTTAATGTTAGATATTAAATTTATTAGAGAACATGTAGACAAAGTAAAACAAAATTTAATTCACAGACATAATTCTTTTGACTTGGATAAAGTTATTGAATTAGATCAAAAACGTAGAGCACTTTTAGCACAGACAGAATTACTTAAAAGTGAAAAAAATGCAACTTCTAAAAAAATTGCAGAAGCTAAGAAAAATGGCAAAGATGTGCAAATAGTTATAAAAGAAATGAAAGAATTAGGAGAAAAGATTTCTGAAATAGATTACACGTTAAAACAAGTTGAAGAAGAATTAAACATAGATTTACTTCATTTACCCAATATGATTGATAGTAGTGTTCCATTAGGTAAAGATGATAGCGAAAATCCGGAAGTACGCAAATGGGGAACACCTAGAACTTTTAATTTTCCGATAAAAGCTCATTATGAATTAGGGAATGATTTAGGTATACTTGATTCTGAACGCGCAGGGAAAGTATCCGGAGCACGTTTCTGCTTTTATTTAGATATGGCAGCAAAACTTGAACGCGCTGTATATAGCTTAATGCTGGATATGCATACAGAAGAAAGTGATTATACAGAAGTAATATCTCCATATCTTATTAATGCATCTTCTATGCAAGGTACAGGGCAATTACCTAAATTTGCAGATGATATGTATAAAGTGGAAGGTGAAGATATGTACATGACACCTACTGCTGAAGTTCCTTTAACTAATTATTTTGCAGATGAGATATTAGATGCGAATATATTACCTGTACATATGGCGGCACTGACACCTTGTTTTAGAAAAGAAGCAGGATCTGCTGGCAAAGATACAAGAGGACTTATTCGTCAACATCAATTTCATAAGGTGGAAATGGTTAAATATTGTATACCGGAAGAAAGTTGGGATGAGCTAGAATCTTTAACAGCGGAAGCAGAACGTGTATTACAACGATTAGAATTACCATATCGTGTTGTTTGCCTTTGTTCCGGAGATATAGGCTTTTCTTCTGCTAAAACTTATGATATTGAAGTTTGGATGCCTGCACAGGACAAATATAGAGAAATTTCATCTTGTTCAAACTGTTTAGATTTCCAAGCTCGTAGAGCTAATATAAGATTCCGTCGTGAAAATGGTGCAAAGCCTGAGTTCGTTCATACACTTAATGGTTCCGGGTTGGCAGTTGGACGTACTGTAGCAGCTATTTTAGAAAACTATCAGCAGTCAGATGGCACTATTTTAATTCCTAAAGCTTTACAACCATATATGAATGGTAAAACTATTATTGAAAAAAGAAAATATTTTAAAAGCTCTACATGTGAATAGTTAATAATGTGAGAATCTCTTTCTATTTTATAGTATATTCATTATAAAACAGAAAAAGGACTTTTGCTTATAACAGGAGATATTATTTAGAATAAAATATTATAAATTTAATAGGTAATATAAAATGAACGTAAAAAATATAATATATTCGTTATTTATGGTATTTACCATTATATTAGCTGTGACAGGATGTGCTAATGAACGAATAGAAGATCAATTTGTATTTGGAAAAAGTAGAGTTCATTGTGCTAATACAACTATTACGGTAAATAGTCCTTTTGAGTTGGCTGTAAAGGGGAAACAGGCTGATATTGGAGACTTAATGTCTACAAAAGTGGTAGCTAGTGGATATAACAAGCATATTCAAATTAATGTAAATGGAGATCTATCTGATACAGAGCATACGGTTGATTCTTTAAAGAAAGAAACTTTAAAAATTATAGAGAATGATGCAGCGGTTTCTAACTTACAAGTAGAGGAAAAAACGGGAAAAGTAGGAAATATAACCACAGAAATATTAAAAATTGAGTTTATTGAAAATAATAAAGGAAAAAATATTGGAATAACAATTACTGAATACATTTTTGAGTATAATCACGTAATTTGGCGAGTTATTTATCAATACCGTACAGAGGATACAGTAGGTAAAGCTTTATCAGATAGATTAGCAGGACAAATTATTCCGGGAACTGTACTATAAAGGAGAAATATTTATGCGTATAGGTGGTTCTAGAGGGGTTATTTCTTTGATACTATTTTTGATTGTGGGGGCTTTTCTGGGATCTATCATAGGCGGTATCTTGGAATCCAGTTCTATCGAAGGAATTATGCCTTATTTAGTAACAAGTTATCAAGTCTTTGATTTAAAAGATATTATGGTTAATCTAGGAATTATAAAATTCCATTTTGGAATTCAATTTGCTCCCAGTTTAATCAGTATTTTAGGAATTTTTATTGCTGCTTGGATTTTTAATCGTATCTAATAAAAAGAGTATATTTATATACTCTTTTTTTATTATGAATATAAAGTATCTTTTTGGCAATTTATTATACATAAAAATGATATAATATACATTTAAAAGGGGAAGGTTATATAACGGGAGGGGATTTGATGTTAATAAAAGAAATGAGACCGGAAGAAAAACCTAGAGAAAAATTTATGCATTCACCGGATACAGTAGATTTGATTGATTTAATAGCTATTTTAATCCGGACAGGGAGAAAGAATCATTCAGTAAAAGATGTGGCTAGGGACGTAGTTAATTTTTTTGAAGAACAATATGGAAATACAGGTATGGATGAACCGTATTGGAAAGATTTAACAATCATACCGGGGATAGGGACAGATAAAGCAGTTACTATATGCGCAGCTATTGAGTTAGGTCGCAGATTGTCAGGACGGTTTTATAAAAGAAATTTACCGGATTTTAACTCTCCGCATAAAGTGGCAAATTATTTTATGGAAATGCTTAGGCATGAGAGTCAGGAACATTTGTATGCTTGTTATTTAAATACTAAGTATAAACTTATAGGGAAAAAAGAGATTAGTAGGGGGAATTTAAATACAGCACCTGCCGATATCAAAGAAATTATGCGATGGGGGATTCGTATGAAAGCAAAGGCTTTGATATTGGTCCATAATCATCCAAGTGGGTTTGCTGATCCTTCAGAGTCGGATAAGATTCTTACCTATAAGGTTTTTAAAGCTGGAAAATTAATTGATGTAACACTATTAGATCATATTATTATTGGTGATGGAATATTTGTTAGTTTAAAAGAAAAAGGACTCTTTTGATAAATGATTGTTTTTGGACTTCTATTTTGGTATTAAAATAGGCAGTATTTTGTGCGTTTTAATTAAAAAACAGGTTTTTGGTTATATAAAATATTGAAAAATTGATTATTTATATATATCCAAAAATGAGGTACTCTATATAAGAACAGTGTGCGCAACTGAAATAATATGGAACTACAGATATATTTATAAGTATTATTTATTGTTAAGAATTTATCTAAAGTATCTTTTGGAGAGAGGATAATAATTATGAGTAACCATTTAGCTGAAAATATCAAATTAACACAGTCTTTAATAGGTGGAGTAATTATGGATGTTACCACGCCTGAACAGGCAAAAATTGCTGAGGCAGCAGGTGCTTCTGCAGTTATGGCATTAGAAAGAATTCCTGCTGATATTCGTGTAGCAGGTGGTGTATCTCGTATGAGTGATCCGGAAATGATTAAAGGTATTCAGGACGCAGTATCCATTCCGGTTATGGCAAAATGTCGTATTGGTCATTTTGCAGAAGCACAGATTTTAGAAGCTATTGGCATTGATTATATTGATGAAAGTGAAGTGTTATCTCCGGCAGATAATATTTATCATATAGATAAAGCACAGTTTAAGGCACCTTTTGTATGTGGTGCAAGAAATTTAGGAGAAGCTCTTCGTCGTGTGGCAGAAGGTGCGTGCATGATTCGTACTAAAGGCGAAGCCGGTACCGGTGATGTTGTGCAAGCTGTTAGTCATATGAGAGCAATGAATAAAGATATCAGAAGAATTCAGACATTGAGAGAAGATGAGTTGTATGAAGCTGCTAAGGAAATGCAAGTACCTTATAATCTGCTTCAATATGTTCATGAACATGGTAAATTACCGGTAGTAAATTTTGCAGCTGGTGGTGTAGCAACGCCTGCTGATGCTTCTTTGATGATGCAACTTGGTGCAGAAGGTGTATTTGTGGGATCCGGTATTTTTAAATCTGGAGACCCGCAGAAGAGAGCAGTAGCTATCGTTGAAGCAGTACGTAATTATAAAGATGCTAAGAAATTAGCAGAAGTATCTGCCGGTTTAGGTGAAGCAATGGTTGGGATTAATGAAGACGAAATTGCAGTTCTTATGGCAGAAAGAGGCAAATAAGATTTAACTGTTAACTAAAAAGTGTTACTTTAATTGAAGGTATAATTAAAGTAACACTTTTAAATTTAATCATTCATTTTATTCGTAAAATGCTGATAAATCTTTACATCCATATTTGTCCATGATAAAATTTTAATAGTTATTTTTACATTTTTTATGAAGTTAAAGAACTATAGGATGGAAATATGGCATTATATGTAAAAAAATTTGGTGGTAGTTCTGTTGCTACTTTAGAAAAAATGCGCCATATTGTTTCGCGTGTATTGAATGATAAAAAAGAAGAAGATCAAATTATAATTGTAGTTTCTGCTATGGGAAATACTACTGATGATTTACTTCATCTTGCATCCAAAGTAGAAAATAATCCTTTTAATCGAGAAATGGATATGTTAATTTCTACGGGAGAACAAGTTTCTATTTCACTTATGGCTATGATATTTAACTCGATGGGAACACCTGCTATTTCTTTAACTGGTGCTCAAGCCGGTATTATTGCTGAGGGTGTTTTTGGAAAAGGCAATATTGTAGATATAAAACCTGAAAGAGTGTTTAAAGCTTTAAATGAAGGGAAAGTAGTTATAGTAGCCGGATTCCAAGGTATTACTCCTCAAGGGGATATTATAACTTTAGGTAGAGGAGGTAGTGATACTACGGCTGTAGCATTAGCAGGAGCTATGGAAGCTGATATTTGTGAAATATATACAGATGTAAAAGGTGTATATTCTGCAGATCCTCGTATAGTACCTAATGCAATTAAGATGAAAGAAATAACTAATGCGGAAATGTTGGAATTAGCAAGACTTGGAGCAGGTGTAATGCACCCACAAAGTGTAGCTATGGGAAAACGCTATCATGTACCGATTCATGTAAGATCTACTTTTACACATGAATCGGGGACTATTATTAAAGATTCGTATTCTAAACAAATGGAATCCAATTTAATTTGTGGGGTTGCACAAGATGACAATGTAGCCAGAATAGCTGTACTGGGTCTTGAAAATATGCCGGGAACAGCAGGAATGCTATTTTCTGAATTGGCTAGCAACGAAGTGCCTGTAGATATGATTGTTCAAAGTGCTCGTAAATTGGATGATAAGACCATTGATATTATTTTTACTGTTGCCAGTACGGATTTACATCAAGCAAAATTTGTTTTAGAGCAGATGAAGAAACAAGGAAAAATTAATAAAGTTATGTATGATGATAATTGCGCTAAGGTTTCTATTGTAGGACCTGAAATGCTTGGAACCCCAGGGGTGGCTGCACGTATTTTTGGTTCATTAGGAAAAGATAATATTAATATTGATATTGTAAGTACTTCAAAAAACAGCATATCTTGTTTAATACCAAGAACCTATATAAATAAAGCAATATGTGCAATTCATGACGAATTTTTTAAATGATTTTTATAGGACTGATTGCCCTTTTATAGGATAATTGGTCCTGTTTTCTTTATAAGAAGGAGAGTTTTTATATGAAATGGAATATAAATGATGTGATACATGGTTTTAAAGTAAAAAAAATGGAATATATACATGAAGTGGTTTCTGATGCGTATGAATTGGAACATATACAATCTGGAGCTAAATTATTGTATTTAGATAATAGTGATGATAATAAAGTTTTTTATATTTGCTTTAGAACTACACCGGATAACTCAAAAGGAACTCCACATATTATGGAGCATTCTACGTTATGTGGATCCAGAAAATTTCCTCTTAAAGAACCTTTTGTAGAGCTTATTAAAGGTTCTTTAAATACATTTTTAAATGCGATGACTTGGCCGGATAAAACCATGTATCCCGTAGCAAGTAGAAACAATCAAGATTTTCATAATTTAATGGATGTTTATTTAGATGCTGTATTTTATCCTAATTGTATTAAAGATCCTAAAATTTTAATGCAAGAAGGATGGCATTATGAAATGGAGAATAAAGAAGGTCCATTAACTTACAATGGTGTTGTTTACAATGAAATGAAAGGAGCGTTATCTTCTCCGGAAGCATTATTGCAAAATGTGGCAATGGAGGCATTGTTTCCGGATGTTACTTATGCAGTGGAATCCGGTGGAGATCCTGAGGTTATTCCAAGTCTTTCTTTTAAAGAATTCACAGAATTTCATAGAAAATTTTATCACCCTTCAAATAGTTATTTATATCTTTATGGGGATATGGATATTGAATCCACTCTTCAATTTATAGATGAAGAATATTTATCATCTTTTAAAAAACAAGTGGTAGATACAGAAGTAAAAACACAAAGTACATTTTCAGTGCGAAAAGAATGTGTAGGGAAATTTGGAATTACTGATGAGGAAAATGAAACTAATAAATCTATTCACGCACTCTTTACTGCCTGTGATGACCATATGTCAACCGCCAATTTGTTAGCATTAAAAATACTTAATTATACATTAATTGACATGGAAGGAGCTCCCTTAAAGAAGGCTCTTATTGATGCAGGTATTTGTAATGATGTATCAGGTGCTTTAGAAACAAGTCTTAAACAACCTGTATGGACTATTGAGATTACAGGGTCTAATCCTGATGATAAAGAAAAATTCGCCAATATCGTTGATACGACTATAAGAAAATTAACGCTTGGCGGAATTGATAAAGAAATGCTTACTGCAGCATTGAATAGAGCCGAGTTTATTTTACGTGAAAGTGATTTTCAAGGAAAACCTAAAGGACTTTATTATGGAATTCATATCATGCAAATGTGGCTTTATGATAGAGAACCGTTGCAAGCGCTTCGATATGAAGAAAATTTAAAGATTCTTAGAAATGGCATTGATGAAGGATATTTTGAAGCTTTACTATTAAAGTATTTTGTACAAAATGAACATCAGGTGCTTGTGACTATGAATCCGGAGAAAGGATTGACAGAAAAGAAAAATTTTGCTATAGCAGAACAATTAGAAGATTTTAAACAAAGCCTCTCTGATGAGCAATTGAATCATATTATTGAAACAACTAAAGCGTTAAAAGTCAGACAAGCAAGTAGAGATACAGAAGAAGCTCTAAAGACAATACCTTTACTTTCCAGAACTGATTTGAATAAAAAAATAGAGATATTTACACAGACGGAAAGTGAAATATGTGGCATTACTCGTTTATCATATGATGATAATACATCTGGAATCACTTATTTAAATTTATTTTTTAATCTGAACAATTTAGACTCTTCTGAGGTTTCGTATGCATATTTATTGATGATGGTATTAGAATCTATGAATACTGTTAAGTATACATATGAAGATATAACACGTATATCCAATATGTATACGGGTGGGCTGAGTTTTACTGTATCCTGCTATGGTCATAAATCAAATAATGAAAAATATGTTCCTGTGGTGGTTGTTCGAGGAAAATCTCTTACAACTAATGTTGATAAAATGATGGAATTATTAGGTCAAATTCTTAATCATACTGATTATAGGGATACTAATAGATTAAAAGAACTTTTAATGGAAGAAAAAGCTGCATGGGATATGTCTTTATTTGAACGTGGGCATTCTTTAGTTATGCAACGTTTAATGTCTTATTATTCGAAAGTGGCTAAGTTTAAAGAACAAGGAAGTTTATCTTACTATTACTTTTTGAATGAATTGGTGGCTACATTTGATGAAAATTCTTCAATTATTATTGATAAATTAAAACAAGTAGCATCCAAGATTTTTGTAAAAAATAATCTTACTATACAAGAGGTTGGCGGTATAGAAGAAAGAGCTGCGGTTTCTAAACATATCCACTTATTAATAGATGATATGCTTGAAGGAGTACCTTGCAATAGTACTTATTTTGTTTTTGAAGATTCGGTTGTAAATGAAGGCTTTTTGTCATCAGGAAAAGTTCAATATGTAGCTAGAGGAGGAAATTTCCGTCAGCATGGATTTTCTTATACCGGTGTACTTCGTGTATTAGAAACTATTGTTAGATTTGATTATCTATGGAAGAATGTGCGAGTTCTAGGTGGAGCATATGGCGCGTTTACACAGTTTGCTACTAATGGTGATTCTTTCCTGTGCTCTTATAGAGATCCTAATTTATCAGAAACATTGAATGTTTATAAAAATATGCCTGAATACATTAAAAATTTTAATGTTTCTGAAAGAGAGATGACAAAATATGTAATTGGAACTATGGCATCTTCTGAAGTACAACTAACACCTCTTATGAAGGCAGAACGTGCAATGGTTATGCGTTATAGTGGAATGACAAATGAAGAACGACAACATATACGTGAAGAGATTATTAATTGTTCCGTTGAAGACATCCGAAATACGGCAGATCTTGTGAATTGTATTGTAAACGCTCCTTATTTCTGTGTGTTGGGGAGTGAAGAGAAAATTAAAGCTGAACATACATTATTTAATAAAGTTCGTTCTCTTAGGAAATAATGAAAATACGTACAAGATTTGCCCCAAGTCCTACCGGATATTTGCATATAGGGAATATATGGGTAGCCTTTCTTAATTGGTTATTTACTCGGCAAAATAGAGGCTCTATAATATTGAGGATTGAAGATATAGATGGAGAGCGTTCTAAATTAGAATATATAAAAGCATTAAAAGAAGATTTAGAATGGTTAGGTCTTGATTGGGATGAAGGCCCCGGTTTTACTTATTCATATGGAAGCACTATTCAATCTGAACGTTTAGGACTTTATAAATCTCTTATACATAAATGGGGGAATAATGGGGATGCGTATCCGTGTTATTGTACGCGTGCACGCATCCATAAAATTGCATCAGCACCACATCGTGGGGAGCAATTACCTATTTATGATGGATATTGTCGTAATACCTTAACAACTATAGATGAAAAACATAAAATTAAACCATCATGGCGCTTTAAAATAAAAGAAAAAGAAACCGTTTCTTTTTCGGATATATTCCATAAAAAACAATATTACAATCTTATGCCAAATCGTGATGATTTTGTTATTATGAGGACAGATGGAATGGTTGCTTATCAATTAGCTGTATCTTATGATGATGGTGCTATGGATATTACTCATGTATTTAGAGGAGAAGATTTATTATCCTCAACTTTTTATCAGATAAAGTTATTAAAAGAATTAGGATATCAACTTCCTGTTTATGGACATCTTCCATTGTTAGTAGATAAAGAAGGGATTCGATTATCTAAACGGCAAAAAGGAATTACTATTCGTTCACTTAGAAATAGTGGGATAACTGTAAACGATATTATTGGAAAATTATTGTTTTGGGCAGGAGCTATTTCTAAACCGGAAAAAATTTCACTACGTTATGCAAAAAATAATATTTCTTTTAATGAATGTCATAATCTTACAAAGAAAACCATAAGTATTTAAAAAAGAAGGATATCGTATGAAACGATATCCTTCTTTTTTATTGCCTAAAACATTACAAAATAATAAATTTTTCATTATTTTTTATAAAATAATAGTTTTTAGTGACAAAAGGTGGTGAATTATGGTAGAATGTGGGTAAATGTGGAGGGAGGGAAGAATTATGTTTATGAATGAATATAACCATACGATTGATGCTAAAGGTCGTATGATTCTTCCTGCTAAGTTTAGAGAAGGTTTAGGTAACCGATTTGTTCTTTCTCGGGGAATTGATCAATGTTTAACTATATATCCTTTAGAAAATTGGGAAAAATTGGCAAGTAGTCTTCAAAAACTCTCTTTCACAAAAAGTAGTGTACGTACATTGAGGCGCTTTCTTATTGGAAGTAGTACAGAAGTTGAATGTGATAAACAAGGGAGAGTACTTATTCCCTCACATCTTCGTGAATATGCAGGAATAAAAAAAGAAGCATTGGTAATTGGAACCGGTGCGACTATTGAAATTTGGAGTCCAGAAATTTTACAACTAACTAATAGCAAAGAAGAGTCTATTGGGGAATTGGCGGAATCTTTAGATGTACCTATGGATTTTGAAATATGAGGTAAATTGTGGCCTTTAAACATAAAACAGTACTACTTGATGAAATGATAAATAATATACTAACTAATCCGGAAGGTATATATGTTGACTGTACTCTTGGTGGTGGAGGACATTCTTGTGCTTTGGCACAAAGGTTAGCTGATACTGCTTTGCTTATTGGAATCGATCAAGATGAGCAGGCAATTAAAGCTGCAAGAGAACGATTAAAGTCTATTAAATGTAATTATTTAACTATACGAAATAATTTTTCATTTGTAGATGAGAATTTAGATAGCGTACATATTGATAAGGTGGATGGATTTATCTTTGATTTGGGAGTATCTTCACCACAACTTGATGATGGAAATAGAGGATTCTCTTATATGAATAATGGTGATCTGGACATGAGAATGGATCAAAGAAATACTTTAACTGCTTATGAAGTAGTTAATACTTATTCCTCGGAAATGTTAGAAAAAATTCTTTTTGAGTATGGAGAAGAACGTTGGGGGAAAAGAATTGTTCAGTTTATTTTAAAAGCTAGAAAAGAAAATCCGATTAAAACAACTAATGAATTGGTACATATCATAAAAGCGGCTATTCCACAAGCCGTTAGAAGAGAAGGCTCACATCCGGCAAAACGTACTTTTCAAGCTATAAGGATTGAAGTTAATAATGAATTAAAAATATTAGAACAAACTATGAAGGATTGTGTAAGAAGATTAAAGCCGGGTGGAAGATTAGGTGTTATTACTTTTCAATCTTTAGAAGATAGGATTATAAAAAATGTATTTAAATTGATGGAAACTGCGTGTGTGTGTCCACCTGAGTTTCCTGTTTGTATGTGTCATCATACAAAAGAAGTGAAACAGATTGTAAAAGCACAAAGACCGACAGAAATAGAAATAAAAGAAAATCCTAGAGCAAGAAGTGCTATCTTGCGTGTGGTTGAAAAAATATAACTGTATGTTGGGTGTAAATTGGAGGAAGTCTATGTCATCTCAAGAGTATTTGGTGGAATCGTATCAATCAATAGTTACTACTACTTCTGCTAGAAAACAAGTTCAAGTAAAAACCGGTGTATATGCTAAAAGCTTTAAAAAAGTATTGGAAATTATTATGTTTGCTGCAAGTATTGTCGGTACTATTTACTTTTTCAATGGCGCAATTATTCAAAAGGAATATCAAATGTCCAGTATCAGAGCGGAAGTAATGACTCTTGAGCGTGAAAATGAGAGTAGGCGTATGGAAGTGGCTAGATTGGAATCACCTTCTCGTATAGAAAATATTGCAGAAACTACTTTAGGGATGGTAGTTCCGGAAAGTGCTGTATATGGAAGTAGCGATAATTTGGCACATACCGGTATAGTAAGAGATTAATTAATAAGAAAGATCGCTTATCCGGGTAGGAATAAGGGAAATACAATAGCGACTCCGGAAGGAGTCGCTATTGTATTCATTATATATTTAATATATGATAAATAGTAATGCTTTTTGAAGATACGCAATAAAATTGAGGTGAGAAAGTGAAAACTCTGGAAAGATTAATTGCTTGCACAGAAGTAAAATCTATAATTGGAAATGTTAACAGTGAAGTTTCTGACATTACAGCAGATTCACGCGAAGTAAAAAAAGGAAGCCTTTTTATTTGTCTTGAAGGGGTTCATGTGGATGGACATGATTATGCTACTGTAGCAGCAGATAGAGGTGCTTCAGTTATTATTGCTTCTAAAGAAATAAATGTATCCGATTTAATAACTGTTGTTTATGTAGAAGATACCAGAAAAGCTATGGAAGATATAACTCCTTATTTTTTTGATTATCCTTCAAAAAAAATGAGGATGATAGCTGTAACAGGAACAAATGGAAAAACGACAACTACACATATCATTGCACATATTTTAAGACAACAGGGATATAAAGTGGGTGTTATAGGAACTCTTCATTGGCTTATTAATGAAGAAGCATATCCGATAAGAAATACAACACCTGATGTTATTACTTTGCAGAAGATTCTTTATAGGATGGAAAAAGCAGGGGTTACACATGTATCTATGGAAGTATCTTCGCATGCATTATCTTTAAACCGTATAGCAGGTTGTGAATTTGATACGGCTATATTTACTAATCTTACACAAGATCATCTTGATTACCATAAAACTATGGAAAGTTATGCAGAAACTAAAGCGAGATTATTTTCTTTGGTTTCTGCCGATAAACATAGCAAACCATTAAAATCCGGAATTATTAATATAGATGATTCTTATGCAACTATTATGAAAAGTTTTGTAAATAAGAAAACTTTTTGTCCGGTATTTACTTATGGGATTGAAAATGAGGCGGATTTACAAGCTATAAATATTAAATTTTCTAGACAGGCTTTATCATTTGATTTAAAGATGGATGATATTACTTACTCTGTACATACAAAGTTAGTAGGACGTTTTAATGTATATAATACACTGGCTGCGATTGGTGCTGCACTTTCGGAAGGCATACGTATTGATCAAATTATTTCAGCGTTATCGACCTTTACTACTGTCCCGGGACGATTTGAAATTGTAGATGAAGGACAACCATTTACTGTTATAGTTGATTATGCACATACACCCGATGGACTTGAAAATATTTTAAAAACAACAAGAGAATTTACAAAAGGACGCATAATTACTGTATTTGGGTGTGGTGGAGATCGAGATAGAAAAAAACGTCCGATTATGGGAGAAATAGCAGCATTATATAGTGATATTATAATTATTACGAGTGATAATCCTCGTTCAGAAGAGCCTGCCTTTATTATTAGTGAAATAGAAGACGGGGTACGTAAAGCTATTAATAATGGATATGTTTTCAGTTATGAAGTGCTAATTGATAGAAGAGATGCTATTAGTCATGCTATTCAAATAGGGAAATCAGGGGATACGATTCTTATTGCGGGTAAAGGGCATGAAACTTATCAAATTATTAAAGATAAAATTATTCATTTTGATGATAGAGAAGAAGCTCGGAATATAATTAGGAAGTGTAGATAATGGCAACATTTACGATTGAAGAATTAAATAAAGCATTAAATGGTGCTTTAATACAGAAAGGTGTAACTTCTTTATTTAGTGGGATTAGTACCGATACACGAACCATTAAGAAGGGTGATGTATTTATTGCTTTGCTCGGAGAAAATTTTGATGGACATGAGTTTATCGATAATGCTATTAATAAAGGCGCAGCGGGTATTATTATTAGCAATAAAAATTGTTTACATAAAGTACCGAAACAAATATCTATATTTTATGTAAACGATACTAAAGTTGCATTAGAAAATTGTGCCTATTTTCATAGAAACCGTTTTTTAATTCCTGTTATTGGAGTTACAGGTTCTAATGGAAAAACAACAACCAAAGATATGATTTTCACGATACTTAATCAAGTTTTTTCTGTTTGTAGTACTGTTAAAAATAATAATAATGAAATCGGAATGTGCCAGACTTTACTCTCTTTAAAGAAGAGCGATAATGTATGTATTGTGGAAATGGGAATGCGTGGAATCGGGCAAATAAAAGAATTATGCACATTTACTAAACCGACTATAGGTGTTGTTACGAATGTAGGGACATCGCATATAGGTATTTTAGGAAGTAAGAGAAACATAGCTAAAGCTAAAAGTGAATTAATAGAGTCGTTAGGAGAAACAGGGATTGCAGTTCTTAACCAAGATGATCCTTTAGTTATAGGTATGCAAGAAAACTTTAGAGGAAAAGTACTTACTTATGGAATTAAAAAAGGCGATGTTCATGCGGAAAATATTTCTTACGGTATAACAAGTACCAGTTTTGATTGTCATATTAAAGAACATGTATTTTCGATTGAATTGCCTGTGTTAGGGGTACACAATGTCTATAATGCACTAGCATCCATAGCTGTAGGGTATCTAATGGGTGTGGAAACTTCATATATCCAAAGGGCATTTCAACAGTATAAACCGGCAGAGCAAAGGCAGCATATTGTAAATATGTATGGAGTACAAATAATGGATGACTCTTATAATGCTAATCCGTTATCTATGGAAATGGCTTTTCAGGCATTAAAACAACTCAATGGAGTGCATCAAATTCTTGTTTTAGGTGATATGCTTGAACTTGGAGAAAAGGAGAAAACATATCATTATGAAACTGGTAAAAGAGCTGCTGAAATAGGAGTTGATACAGTTATAACTGTAGGGGAATTAGGTAAATTTATTGCCTTAGGAGCTAAAGAGCATGGATGCAAACAAGTAATTTCTTGTAACACTTTGGAAGAAGCAGCTCAAGTACTCGAATCTATTATGAAAAAAGGAGACACCGTATTATTAAAAGCATCACATTCTATGCATATGGAAAAAATATTACAACTATTAGGGGGAGACGGTAAATGATTTTTATGCCATACCTCTTATATATAATAATAGCTGTTATTACAACGATTATTTTAGGAGCTGTTGGAATTCCAATGGCAAAAAAATATAAAGCTCATCAATCTATTCGCGAAGAAGGACCTAAATCTCACCGTTGTAAATCAGGGACACCGACAATGGGTGGTTTGTTTATGGTATTAGCTGCAGTAATTGTTACTGTATTTAGTCAAGCACATTCTTGGGCAGTCATTTGTTTGTTAGTTCTTACTGTAGGATATTGCATTCTTGGATTTCTTGATGATTTTATTAAGGCGGAAAAGAAAAGAAATTTGGGATTAACTGCTAAACAGAAATTAATGGGGCAAATTATATTAGCAGTTATATTTTGTTATGGAACTTCTACCGCATTAAATCTTTCACATGCAATTCTTGTTCCGTTTACTTCTTGGGAATTGTCTATTGGATATTTATATTATCCTTTTGTTGTGATAGTTATAGTGGGAGCATCTAATGCTGTTAATCTAACTGATGGATTAGACGGATTAGCTGCAGGATGTTGTTTTATAACTTTTATGGCATATGCTCTATATAGCTTATGGGTAGGATTAACTGATGTAGCAGCATTTTCTTGTATTATGGCAGGATGTTGTGCAGGCTTTTTGTTTTATAATTATCATCCTGCTAAAATTTTTATGGGAGATACAGGTTCGCTTGCTTTAGGAGGCGCTATAGCAGGTATTTCTGTGGTAACACATTCGGAATTACTTTTAGTCTTTTTAGGAGTAATTTTTGTAGCAGAAGCATTATCTGTTATTTTACAAGTAGCATCTTTTCAATTATGGGGAAAAAGAATCTTTAAAATGAGTCCGCTTCATCATCATTTTGAGTTGTCCGGGTGGAGTGAAACACAAGTAGTATGGTTTTTTTGGTTTACTGAAATGTTGGCAGCAGCAGGAGTTTTATTATTAGTTTCTATATGTGAGATGATATAAAAGAAAATATAGTTTAAAAGAAATGTAGGTATTTTCTGAAATTAGGAGCCTTATAAATGAAAAATGTTTTAGTTTTAGGTGCAGGTATAAGTGGACTTGGTGCAGCACAAGTTTTAGCAAAAAGAGGATTTAATGTAGTTCTTTCTGATTTAGCAGATCGTATTGGCGATAAAAAAAAGAAACTCATTGAAGCCGGAGTTATCTTTTGTTTTGGGCCACAAAGTGATTTGTTATTAGAAGGTATGGATACAGTAGTACTTTCTCCTGCTGTGCCTTCAGAAAATCCTATTGTTAGAGGAGCAATTAAACGGGGAATTTCTGTAATCAGCGAAGTGGAGTTAGGGTATTTAATAACTAAAGCACCTATATTAGGCATTACGGGTACCAATGGAAAAACAACAACTACTACATTGTTAGGAAAAATGATTAAGGAAGAGTCTATTCCTTGTGCAGTAGCAGGTAATATAGGTGTTTCTTTAAGTGTAGAAGTTGAAAATGTACCACAAACAGGCTTGATTGCTGCTGAGTTATCCAGTTTCCAACTTGAATTTATTGATACTTTTAAACCTAAAGCTGCTGTGATTTTAAACATTACTCCTGATCATATGGAAAGGCATCATACAATGGATGCATATGTTGCTGCTAAATCTAGAATTTTTGAAAACATGGATAAAGAAAGTTATTTACTTTTAAATGAGCAAGATCCATATACCCCTAAATTGTTGGAAGAAGCTGAAAAGCATACTTCAGTATATTTGTTAAATGTTTCTACAGAGGTAGACAGAGGAGCTTGCATTGTTAATAATAAATTGGTTCTAAAAGTTAATAAACAACAAATAATAATTTGTGATATTTCGGAATTGCAAATTAAAGGAGCACAAAATCATGAGGATTGTTTAGCAGCTGCTTTTCTTGCGTATATTGGAGGTGTTTCTATAGAATCCATTCGTAAAGTACTACTCTCGTTTAAAGGATTGGCACATCGAGTCGAATTCGTAAGAACTTTACATGGAGTGAGTTATTTTAATGATTCAAAAGCAACGAATGTAGATGCTGCGTTAAAAGGAATGAGTTCTTTTAATAAACCACTTATATTGATTGTTGGTGGGCATGATAAAGGAACTCCTTTACATGATTTTATGGAATATGTAAAAATACATGCAAAGTATATAATATTAATTGGAGAATCTTCAGAACGTTTTTATGAAGAAGCTAAGCGTGCTGGAATTCATACTATTGAGAAAGCAGTTAATATGGAAGAAGCAATAAAAAAAGCACAGAACATAGCAACTATCGGTGATGTGGTAATGCTTTCTCCTGCTTGTTCAAGCTTTGATATGTATTCTTGTTACGAAGAGCGAGGAGATATTTTTAAAGATATCGTTAATCATTTAAATTAATATGGATAACTGGCTATGAAAAAAATTATTTTATCAGGCGGTGGAACAGGGGGGCATATTTATCCTGCTGTTACTATTGCAAAAGCATTACAGGAAAAAGAACCTGTAGAAATATTATTTGTAGGAACACCTAATGGGATGGAATCAATGATTATTCCTCGAGAAGGATATTCGTTTGTTTCTATGCCTATGTCCGGACTGAAACGAAAATTTACTTTTCAAAATATTTCGATTTTATTTAAAACATTTGGTAGTCTTTGGAAAGCAAGAACTATTTTAAAAAATTTTAAACCGGATGTGGTTATTGGTACCGGTGGTTATGTTTGCGGTCCCATTTTACTAATGGCGGCTTTAGCTCATATTCCTACTATTATCCAGGAACAAAATGTAATTCCCGGATTCACTAACAAGATTCTTAGTTATTTTGTTGACAGAATAGCATTGGGATATAAGGAAGCACAAAACTACTTTCCTATAAAGAATAAATGTGTATATACAGGGAACCCTATTCGTAGTGATATTATAAAAATTAGTAAAAAAGAAGCAAGAATAAAGCTTGGAATACCGGAAAATTTTTTTATGATATTAGTAGCCGGAGGAAGTAGAGGCGCACATAATATTAATAAAGCTATGATAGGAGTTCATAAATATTTTGCAAATAAAACAGATATTTATATTTATCATATAACCGGTACGAAAGAATTTACCTATGTACAAGATACATTACAAAAAAATATGCCTGATAAAAAAGAGATTAATAACTCACAAATTGTAGACTATCAACAGGATATGCCAACTGCAATAGCAGCTGCTGATGTTATTATTTATCGTGCAGGTGCTATTGGACTTGCTGAAATAGCAGCTAAAAATTTACCGGCGATCTTAATACCATACCCTTATGCAGCAGAAGATCATCAAACATTTAATGCACAAGTTTTTGTTGATGCAGGTGCAGCAACGATGGTTTTGGATAAAGAATTAACAGCAGAGTCTTTAATTTCCAATATTGAAGAACTTTATAATGATATGGGGAAAAGAAAACGTATGTCTGATTCTGCAAATAAATTAAAAATGGTAGATGCAGGTGCCCATATTGCAAGCATGGCACTAAAAATGGCCGATGAAAAAAGGAGATAAACTGTTTTATGCATTTAGATACATATCAAAAGTTTCATTTTATAGGAATAGGTGGTATGGGCATGCGTGCCTTAGCCAATATTTTGATTCATATGGGAGTAAATGTTTCCGGTTCAGATGTAGTAGATTCTACTATTTTACATAAATTTAGAGAACAAGGAGCTACTATTTATCTAGGGCATAAAGCAGAAAATATAGAGAATGCAGATGTTGTTGTTATTTCTTCAGCGATTTCACCAGAGAATCCTGAATTGCAAGAAGCAAAAAATCGAAATATTCCTATATTTCATCGATCAGATGTATTAGCAGCTATGTTTATGTGGGGGAAAGGAATTGCTGTTGCCGGTGCTCACGGAAAATCAACAACCTCTGCTATGGTGGGACAAATATTTAAGTATGCAAATGTAGATCCAACTATTGTTTTAGGAGGAGCTACTGATTATTTAAAAGGAAACTCTTGCTATGGTAAAGGAGAATACGTTATTGCAGAGGCCGATGAAAGTGATGGAACTTTTCTTAAATTTTCACCATTTCTGTCTATAATTACAAATATTGAAGATGACCATTTAGATTATTATGGAACTTTTGAAAATATAAAAAAAGCATTTATAGAATTTATTGAACGTATTTCAGATGAAAATGGCGTAGCAGTTGTTTGTATTGATAATGCAGGTATACGTAGTATTTTATCTCAAGTAAAAAAGAAAGTTATTACCTATGGATTTAATATAGAGGCAGATTATCAAGCTGTTAATAAGAGATACGAGAAAAATCTTTTATTGTTTGATGTTTTACATAAAGGACATATTTTGGGTACGATACAATTACACTTACCTGGAGAGCATAATGTTCTTAATGCATTAGCTGCTATAGTTACTGCACTTTATTGTGGAATATCTTTTGAATCTATTCAAGAAGCTCTTTCTTTATTTTGTGGGGTGCATCGTCGGTTTGAGACTAAAGCATTTCATCATGGAATTTGGATTGTAGATGATTATGCACACCATCCCACAGAGATAGAAGCTACATTAAAAGCAGCAAAAGAAATTAGTGGATATAGAGTTATTTGTGCATTTCAACCACATCGTTATTCTCGGACTAAACTTTTATGTGATGAATTTGCAGTTGCGTTTGATATGGCGGATATTCTTTATTTTACGGATATTTATGCTGCAAGTGAAAAGCCATTATCCGGAGTAGATGGGAAATTAATTCCTCTATTAGTACAAAAAAACAATTTATCAAAAGAGGTACATTATGTTTGTACTTTAGAAAATTTGGTTGAAAGTTTATATCATATAGCAAGGCCGGGTGATATGATAATTACTATGGGGGCCGGGAATATTTATACGGTAGGACAAAAATTAGCTCAATTATTAGATGAAGAAGGAATATATAATGATAACTAAAAATAATGTCGTGGGAGTATTAATGGGTGGAGTTTCTGGTGAAGCTGCCATATCTCGAGCTACAGGTACAGCAATTACTGAAGCTTTAAATGGTTTAGGATATCATGCAATAGCTATTGAATATAATCCACGTAATGTTATAAGCCAACTTAAAGAGAATAATGTAGAAGTGGTTTTTATCGCTTTACACGGAAAATATGGGGAAGATGGAACCATTCAAAGTGTTTTAGAGCTGGAAGGGATTCCCTATACAGGCTCCGGTGTTTCTTCCAGTGCCATTACTATGGATAAAATTTTTTCAAGTCGTTTATTCAAACAAGCTGGTATACGTATGGCAAATTCTCTTCCTGTATATTTTTCTGATGGAATTGAAAATGTAGCCAGCTCCATTAATTCTTATTTTAATAAGTTTCCTGTAGTATTGAAACCGGCTTGTGAAGGTTCTACTATCGGAATAGAAATTGTTCATACTAACGAAGAGCTTATTCCGGCTTTAGAGCGAGCGTTTGCTGTAGAAAAACGACTACTTGCAGAAGCTTATTTAGATGGGGATGAATTTACTATTCCTGTTTTTAATGGGAAAGCTTTTCCCATTATTAAAATTTGCCCTTATTCCGGAACTTATGATTTTCACTCTAAATATACAAAAGGAGCTACTGAATATTTAGTTCCTGCACCTATTAGTGATACTTTAGCTAAAGAAATGGAAGAAATGGCTGTAAAGGGGTATAAAGCTGCAGAATGTAGTGGAGTAGTTCGTTTTGATATACGTACATCGGCAGATGGAACCCCCTATATGTTAGAAGCAAATTCTATTCCAGGAATGACATCTACTAGCTTAGTACCTAAATCTGCAGCTGTATTAGGTATAGATTTTCCTCAATTATGTGAAAAAATTCTTCTTGGAGCTACTATAAGAAAGGTATAAGGGTTATTTCTAATGGGTAAATTTAAAAGTTTTGATGATTTTCAACGTACGATTCATAAAGGATTGGATAGACAAGAAAATCATAAAGAAACAAATTTTATCTCAAATGTAAATAATGATTCAACTGAATTACCTTTAGAACTGTCAAACAAAAATATTAAAAAGAAAAGAAGAAAAATACGAATTAAAAAGAAATGGAAAACAAGATTTATGATGGGATGTGCTGTCTTTTTTATAATTTTGTTGAGTTTTCTTTTTTTACCACTCCCTTTTGGAGATATTCGTGTTACCGGAAGCGCTGTAGTAACTAGAAGTGATATTATTTTTGAAGGTAAGATTAAACATCCCGTTAATGTATTACAAATTAATATTTCAAATGTAAAACAGCGACTATTACATGATATTAGAGTTTCTTCAATAGATATAAAAAGATCCTTTCCTTTTTATATAGATGTTATTGTTCATGATAGGACTCCTTATGCTATTGTACAAGGAGATTACGTATATGCTGTTCTTGATAAAAATGGAAGAGTAATGGATACACAAACTTCGATTAGTGGATTAGATCTTCCTATTATTACGGGAAAGA
Source organism: Dialister pneumosintes (assembly GCF_001717505.1). NCBI lineage: Bacteria > Bacillati > Bacillota > Negativicutes > Veillonellales > Veillonellaceae > Dialister > Dialister pneumosintes. The sequence continues at coordinate 542,359 of NZ_CP017037.1, read as the reverse complement.
AATTGGGAAATCTTTTATTAGAAGATATAGTACAAGAAGAGTCTATTAATAAAGCACTTCAATTTATCAGTTCTCTTAGTCAAGATGGATTTAAACAATTTTCTGAGGTAAATATAGGACAACCAAATAATATTATTGCCTATACCAGAGATGGTATTGCAGTGCATTTAGGTTCCGGGGAACATATTGATAAGCAAGCTGTTATGGCAGAAAATATGGTTGGAGATATTATGGCAAGAGGATTATCTGTTGAATATATAGAAGTAAATTTGACATCTCCCTTTATAAAACTTAAAAAGTAAATATCTTTTGGGTAGGATAGTATATACCTATAGATAATTTGTTTAAAATATTGTAAAATAAATGAAAATAGTATGAATATATTCTCATAAAAGTAATTTATGTAACCAAGAAGCATCGAAGGAGGATAAAAATGAGTGATTTAGCAAATATCAAAGTAATTGGCGTTGGTGGTGGCGGAAACAATGCTGTTAATCGAATGATAGACGCTAAAGTACAAGGTGTTGAATTTATTGCAGTAAATACAGAATTGCAAGTTTTAGATAAATCCAATGCTGATGTAAAAATTCAAATCGGAGAAAAAGTTACACGTGGATTAGGTGCAGGTGCTAAGCCCGAAGTTGGTGGAAATGCAGCAGAAGAATCTCGTGATGAAATAATAAAAGCCCTGACCGGTGCAGATATGGTATTTGTAACTGCCGGAATGGGTGGCGGTACAGGTACTGGTGCAGCACCTGTTGTAGCACAATGTGCTAAAGAATTAGGAGCTTTGACCGTAGCTGTAGTAACTAAACCATTTTCCATTGAAGGTAAAATTCGTATGAATAATGCTTTTTCTGGAATTGAAAAGTTAAAGCAAAATGTAGATGCTATATTAGTAGTTCCTAATGATAAGTTATTAGGAATTATTGATAAAAAAACATCTGTAAAGGATGCTTTTAGATTGGCAGATGATGTCCTTCGTCAAGGGATTCAAGGGATTTCAGACTTAATTACTGTTCCGGGAGTAATTAATCTCGATTTTGCTGATGTAAAAACTATCATGAGCGATCAAGGTGAAGCACTTATGGGAATTGGTATTGGTTCTGGAGAAAGTCGTGCGAGTGATGCTGCTAAACAGGCTATTTCAAGTCCATTATTGGAACGTAGTATTGAAGGTGCTAAAGGTATTATTATCAGTATTACCGGTAATGAAGATTTGGGATTGTTTGAAATTAATGAAGCTTCTCAAATTATTACTGAAGCTGCTGATCCGGATGCAAATATTATTTGGGGAACAGCTATTGATCCGGATATGGATGATACCGTTAAGATTACTGTTATTGCTACAGGATTTGCTGATGGTAAGAAAATATCTTCTATGGGAACAACTACCTTTGGTGGGGGTGCTCGTTCATCTACTATAGCGGTACCAGATTTCCTGAAAAAATAATAATGATTATCAGGGCCACACCGCATTTGCAGTGTGGTCTTTTGGTTTAATAGGAGATTATATATGAAATGTCCTTTTTGTGATAATCCAAATACTAAAGTAACGGATTCTCGTGATACGGATGATGGAGCTTCTATACGTCGAAGAAGACAATGTTTATCTTGTGATAAACGCTTTACTACTTATGAAACCATAGAACAAGGTGTACTTCGTGTTATGAAAAAAGATGGTACACGTGAAATGTTTGATAGAAATAAAGTGCGAAGCGGAATAGTCAGGGCTTGTGAAAAACGAAATATCAGTTCCGAACAAATTGAACGCATGGTAAACTCTATTGAACATCATGTTAGAAGTGATCCTTGTCAAGAAGTAACTACTGAAAGTATTGGGAATTTTGTTATGGATGAATTAAAAAAAATAGATCAAGTAGCCTATGTTCGTTTTGCTTCGGTTTATCGAGAATTTAAGGATATTAGCAGTTTTATGACAGAATTAAAAACGTTGATGGAAAGTAAGAAATAAAACCATTATATGAAGAGGTATAACAATGGATATTATTAAGAACGGATTTATTAACCATCATAAAGTGTTAGAAGATACTATGGATTTAATTCCTGTTGTACAAAAGATGGCAGAAATATGTCTTAACTCTTTAAGAAATGGGAATAAGATTTTAATTTGTGGTAATGGCGGTAGTGCTGCAGATGCACAACATATAGCTGCTGAACTTATAGGTAGATTTTGTAATGAAAGAATTTCTCTTCCCTCCATTGCTTTAACCGTTGATACTTCTATCCTTACTTCTATTGCAAATGACTATAATTATGATATGGTTTTTTCGAGACAGGTAGAAGGATTAGGTGTGCAGGGCGATGTCTTTTGGGGAATTACTACCAGTGGGAATAGTACTAATGTAATTGCTGCTACAGAAACAGCAAAAGAACTTGGATTAACTACTATTATTTCTACAGGAAAAGATGGTGGAATGATTAAAAATGTAGCAGATGTTTCACTGATTATCCCATCCAATAATACTGCACGTATACAAGAGATGCATATGTTATGTGCACATTTAATATGTGAAATAATAGATCAAGAAAATTGGTAAAATGAAATCATTACATAAAAATAAAGCGGTTTTTTTAGACCGAGACGGCGTTCTTAATGTTGATAAACATTATTTATATAAAATATCTGATTTAGAGTGGATTCCCGGTGCTATAGAAGCAGTTGTACAATTATCTCAATTGGGATGGAAAATAATTGTTGTTACGAATCAAAGTGGTATTGCAAGAGGATATTATACAGAAGATGATGTAATGACATTACATCATTATATGGCAATGATAATTAACAATGCCGGAGGAAAGATTGACAAATTTATATATTGTCCTTATCTAAAAGGTGCAAAAATAAGTAAGTATGATAAAGATTCTATAGATAGAAAACCTGCGCCGGGAATGATTTTAAAAGGGATCAAAGCATATGACTTAGAACCTACAAAATGCTTTTTAATAGGGGATAAGAATAGCGATATGGAGGCAGCAGAACGTGCAGGAATGCCTGGATTTTTATTTAAAGGTGGACGACTTGATACATTTGTACTTCATTGTCTTACTTTATTAAAAGATAAGAAGGATTTTCATGTATAAAAATATTTTAATTATAAAAATGAGCTCATTAGGGGATGTTATACATACACTTCCCTCTCTTTTTGTTTTGAGAAAAACATATCCAAATGCAAAAATTACTTGGGCTGTTCATTCTGCATTTGCCGAAGTACTACCTGGAAAACCATGGATTGATGAAGTTTATATTATTGATAGGAATAAAATAAAAAATTTAAGCTATCTCAATCAAGTACGAAAAGAACTACATGCACATCATTTTGATTTGGTAATTGATTTTCAAATGATTGCTAAAAGTGCAATTATTTCATTTCTTTCCGGAGGGAAAAAACATATCGGATATTGGGATGCTAGAGAAGGTAGTTGGCTTGTTAATCAACCTATTAAAGGTTTACATAAAACAGGGCATATTATTGAACAATTATTAGATGTTACTCGATATTTAGGTTGTAAAGTAACTTCTATAGAATTCCCTTTTGCAGATATCACAAAAGCTACTAAATCTGCAACACGCAAGTTACAACAAGCGGGTTTACAGGGGAATTATATTGTTCTAGTTCCGGGAACTAGAGGAGAATCGAAGAAATGGCCTATTGATTGTTGGGGAGAACTGACAAATCGATTATCAAATAAAGGGATTTACACTGTACTTTTAGGCACACAAGAAGAAATTTATTTACAAGAAAAAATTCTAAGTATAACTAATTCCTCATTCGTACTTCCTTTAATGGGTCAAACTTCTTTATTAGAGCTAGTTGCAATAGAAAAAATGGCTAAGGTTCATGTTTCTTCTGATACAGGACCATTACATATTGCCAATGCAATGAAAACATCTATGGTAGCATTATTTGGACCTACACTTCCTAAGCGAAGTGGTCCTTATGGAAATTTATTATATACAGTTATATTGGCAGATCATGCAGGGGAACAAAATTCAGATATGAATACCATTTCTGTAGACCAAGTGTATGAGGCTGTTATAAAAAGATATAAAGAACAAATTGCATATATTTAATATGGAAAGGGCTGTAATTGTATGCAACTAATTACTAGCAGATCAAATAGGTGGGTTAAACTTGCAGAACAGTTAAAACATAGAAAATTTAGAGATAAATATGCTCAATTTCTTATGGAAGGGATTCGTTCCACAGAAGATATTCAAAAACAACAGATTTCAGATGTAATTTGTTTTTTTACTGATAATGCAACTCAAAATGATAGAGTTAAGAAAATTATAAAAAAGGGTGATTCGTTACATTGGGTTTTATTGTGTGTAACTGAATCGATTATGAAAGCTATTACAGGAACAGAAAATACACAAGGACTTCTTTCTATTGTAAATAAAAAAATATATCCACATCATGAAATTAGAACATTGAAAGGACATTATGTACTTTTAGATAGGATACAAGATCCTGGTAATATGGGAACCATTATTCGTACTGCAGCTGCTGCAGGATGCAAAGGAATATTACTTACCTCTGGATGTACAGATGCTTATTCAGAAAAAGCAGTGAGAAGTTCTATGGGAAGCATTCTTCGTTTACCTATTTATGAAGATGTAAAAATGGAAGAACTTTTAGAATTGAAGACAAGAAAAGATTTCACAATTATTGGAACTTCTTTTACTAATGCTAAATCTTATAGAGAATATACTCCATTTGCAAATGGTATTATTGCATTTGGTAATGAAGGAAATGGAATATCTGAAGAAATATTAAAACTTTGTGATTATTCTTTATACATTCCGTTACATAATAATGTAGAGTCTTTAAATGTTACTGCAGCTGCTGCTATTATCTTATTTCATACAGAACATATAAATTAAAGTATAGCAATATCTTTTATAATTAATCGGGGAATATATGAAAAAAAGGCTAATTGTAAATGCGGATGATTTTGGAATTCATGGTGTAGTCAATGAAGCTATTTATCAAGCACATACAAAGGGAATACTTACCAGTGCTTCTTTAATGGCAGGATCTGATGCATTTGATGAAGCAGTGAAGATGATAAAGTCTTTACCTACATTAGGAGTTGGAATTCATTTAACACTTGTGGGAAACATTAAAACGGTTTTACCGGCGAAAGCAGTTTCTTCACTTACATGGGAAAGTGATGTATTATGTAAAGATTATATAGAACTTATAAAGCGTGATATAAAAGGGCTTATTAATTTGCAAGATGTATATGATGAGTGGGATGCACAAATTAACAAAATATTAAAAGCTGGCATTCAAATTACTCATTTTGATAGTCATCAACATATGCACATGTGGCCATCTTTTTTTAAAGTGGCTGTAGAACTAGCTAAAAAGTATAATATTTTAAAAATCAGAGTTCCTAATGAATCATTATTGTTTGGGATAACAGAAGGAAATTTAATGAGATGGATTTCCAAAAATGGATTGACACTGCTTTCTAATAAAAATCAAAGATATTTACGTAAACATAATTTTATAACTAATGATAACTTTCGGGGAATGCTTTATGGGGGAGCTTTATATGAAGAGCGTCTTATTCGATGCATTTCACATATGGATAAAGGATTGACTGAAATTATGTGTCACCCTTCTACTGATAATCAAGCTATGGAAGAAATTTTTCATTGGGGATATCATGGTGAAGAAGAATTGCAAGGACTTTTATCCGAACATGTTAAAGAATGGATTCAAAAAAAGGATATTATATTAACTTCGTATCAAGAAATTAGGAATTAAAATGGCAAAAAACACATCAAGAGAATTTTATTTGGTAGACTTTCAAATTCTATCAGAAGCAATTAAGAAAACTATTAGAACAAAACAATTATTAAAAGAAGGTACCGTATTAACGATTAATGAAGCGGTTAAGCGGACAGGAATCAGTCGTAGTGCTTACTATAAGTATAAAGATCATGTAGCACCTGCTGTAGATGTAAAAGATGAAAAAGTATATTCTCTTGTGATTACTGTAGCAGAAGACATAGCAATTTCTTCAAGAATCATAAGAAAAATTGCTAAAGGGAAAAATCAAATTATTACCATTCATAGGAGTCTACCTGTCAATAAATTTACTATGCTTAATGTTGTGTTTGAGTCATTAGAATTAAAAAGTAGTGTAATAAAATTGATTGATGTCATAAAAAACATGAAAGGCGTAAAAAAAGTAGACCTTATAGGAAGAGATAAGTTATAAAGTGATATCAAATTAAGTTATTCAGTTTGTTATATTTGCTTGACAAACAATAATGAGCTGTGTATTCTTGTAATGTAGTTGTCGGGACGTAGCTCAGTTTGGTAGAGCGCTACCTTGGGGTGGTAGAGGTCGCATGTTCAAATCATGTCGTTCCGACCATTTTTATGTGTTTTTATTGTGAGGTCATCCATATGAATAAAATTAAATCTGTGATGCTCTTAACGTTATTGAGCATAATTTTGATGGCCATTGGTGGAGTGGTTGGCGGTCGTCAAGGTGCCTTATGTATGTTGGCAGTTTCATTTGTTATTAATTTTATTAGTTATTGGAATTGTGATAAAATTGCATTAATGCAATATAATGCACAACCTATTACAAAAGAAGAAGCTCCTGAACTTCATCAATTAGTCAGACGACTATCTGATAATGCTTCTATTGCTATGCCTAAATTATATGTTATACCAACAGATGTTCCCAATGCATTTGCAACGGGGAGAGATGATAAACATGCAGCAGTAGCTATAACACAAGGATTATTAAATCTTCTAAATAAAGATGAATTGGCGGGTGTTATCAGTCATGAATTATCACATATTAAGCATCGGGATACTTTAATTATGACTTTAGCCGCTTCTATCGCGACAGCTATTAGCTACATTGCAAATATAGCCCAATGGAGTGCGATATTTGGCGGTCGCCGTGATGAAAATGGAAGCAGTAGTATTATTGGGCTTTTGGCTACTATAATAGTGGCACCTATTGCTGCTTCTATTATTCAATTAGCACTTTCTCGTTCTAGGGAATATATGGCAGATGCTTCGGGTGCTGAAATTAGTGGTAAACCGTTAGCTTTAGCAAGTGCATTGCAGAAATTAGATAATTATGCACATCATAAAGTTATACCGGGTGCTAAACCTTCCACATCCGGGTTATTTATTATTAATCCTTTATGTGGGGTACGCGGTATTCAAAATTTGTTTTCAACGCATCCTTCTACGGAAGAGCGTATTGAAAAGTTGCAAAATATAGCAGCTGATATGAATTTATTTTAAGGAGGATTTACTCATGGCAGTAGAGAAGACTTTAGTTTTGGTGAAACCGGATGGAGTAAAAAAGCATATTTGTGGAGAAGTGATTTCTCGTTTTGAAAGAAAAGGATTAGCTCTTCATGCTATTAAATTAATTGAGGTATCCATGGAGTTAGCTAAAAGACATTATGGTGAACATGAAGGGAAACCATTTTTTCAAGGTTTAATTGATTTTATTACTTCTGGAAAAGTATTAGCAATGGTAGTAGAAGGTGAAAATGCTATTGCAGCTGTTCGCCAAATTAATGGTGCTACCGATCCGCTTAAAGCAGTACCAGGGTCCATTCGTGGCGATTTTGCAACTTCTATTGACGAAAATATTGTACATGCATCAGATGCACCGGAAACAGCTGCAAGAGAAATTGGTCTCTGGTTCCCGGAATTGTCCAATTAATTAATTTAAAGAGAATTTTTTGAACATAACATAAAGATAAATAAAATAAAAAAGGGACATTCTGCATGGAATGCCCTTTTTCTATTTTTGTATCGATAATACATGGGGGAATAAATCATGGAAATCTTGGCACCGGCAGGTTCACCTGAGTTGCTTTATGCAGCTATTGCAGCAGGAGCAGATGCCGTTTATTTAGGGGGAGAATTTTTTAGTGCAAGAAAATTTGCAGGAAACTTTGATAATCTTCAAATGAAAGAAGCTGTTCATTTGTGCCACTCCCGAGGAATTGCCGTTTATGTAACTTTAAATACTTTAATTTCAGATAATGAAATAGATAAAGTTAAAGAATATCTTAGATTTCTTGATTCTATTTATATTGATGGATTATTGATACAGGATTTAGGAATTGCTTATTTAGCAAATAAAATAACACCTAATATTCCACTTCATGCAAGTACACAGATGACGGTTAGTAATCTTGCGGGTGTTCAATTTCTTGAATCCCTTAATTTTAAAAGAGTGGTTCTCTCACGTGAATTATCTTTGGATGAAATTGAATATATAGCAAACAACTGTAGAGCTGAAATAGAAATTTTTGTACATGGAGCTTTATGCGTATCCTATTCAGGACAATGCTTGATGAGTAGTTTTATAGGTGGAAGAAGTGGTAATAGAGGTGCTTGCGCACAACCATGTCGTATGCCATATCATTTAACAGATGATATGGGACGACCTATAAAAAAAGAAAGTGGACGATATATTATCAGTTTAAAAGATATGTCCGGGATTCAAGACATAGAAAGAATAAAAAAATCTAAGGTTGTGTCTCTAAAAATAGAAGGGCGCATGAAAAGTCCTGAATATGTTTATGATGTAGTATCCTCTTATAGAAAAGCATTAGACCAAGATTGTTGTACCGGAATGGAAGAAACTTCTCAGTTACAGAAAAAGCTTGAAAAACGTTTTTATAGAGGCTTTACTTCTGCTTATTATCATGATGATATTGGAGCGGATATGATGACATCAATAATTCCCGGTAATCGTGGAATTATGGCAGGTACGATAGAAAAAATTAATCAATATAGTTTTTTATTTAAAAATATAGTCAATATTTCACAAGAACATATTACAGGAGTTTCTTATGTAACTTCAGATTATAAAATAGCCTTTATTTCAGAAAAGAATATAAATAAAGTTAACGGAAATATATATCAATGTTTAATGCAAAAGAAACCTCTTGATAAAAGTCATATTTATTGGCATATAAAAGAACGAAAATATAATATAAATCGCGAAAAATTGCAAGGGAAAACAATTATAGATTTTTCTGTTTTTGCAGCAGTGGGCAGTCCTCTTACTTTAATAGCTTCTGATAGAAATAATCACTCTATTACGATTCGTTCTTCTTATCAATGTGAGAAAGCTAATAAACATGTAGCATCTTTAAAAGATGTAAAAGAACAGCTTATGCGTTTAGGCGGAACTCCTTTCTTATTAGGCGATTTGAAACTTAAAAATAAAGAGTGTATGATACCGAAAAGTATTCTAAATACTTTACGAAAAGAAGCTGTTCATCATTTAAGCAATTGTATTGAAAAAGATTTTGTAAAATCTACACATAACTTTTCAGATAAAATAATACCGCTACCTAATATACAAACAACCACATTTTCTATGAAACCTGAAATAAGTATTCGTACAGAACAGATAGAACAAGTTAAAAGTGCTTTAAAGGCTGGTTGCAAAGAAATTATATTTGGTGGAGATTCTTATCACCACCAAGTACTTTCTGTTTCAAAATATAAAGAGGCGCTTGAATTAGTGAAAAATGCAAATGGTCGGATTATTTTTGCAACACCTAGAGTTTTAAGAGAAAAACATAGTAAGGAATATCTTCTTTTGCTATCTGATATAGCTAAGTTAAAACCGGATGCTATTGAAGTATCTTTTTTAGGAATATTAAACTGGTATAATAAGTATATAAAAGATATACCTCTTGTAGGTGGTTCCTCTCTTAATATTTTTAATAAAGAAGGATTAAATACGATTGCTAGGCTAGGCATGTCAGGGGTAATGCTTTCACCTGAACTTACAATTAAACAAATAGCATATATGACTACAAATACAACTATTCCTATTGGTATTACAGCTTTTGGTAGATCAGAAATGATGATATCTGACTATTGTGTCATCGAATCTGTAATTACCGGAGATAAAAAGAAAAAATGTCCGGGTATATGCTTACACCATCACTATAATCTTAAAGATGAACAAGGGCGATTATTTCCGATACGGACTGATGAATGGTGTAGAATGCATATATTGAATAGTAAAGTTTTAGATATGCGACCTTATATGAATAAACTAATACAAGCAGGTGTTCATCGAATCCATATAGATGCTAGAGCTATAGAAGGAGATATCTATAAAATTACTCGTTCTTTTGTAGATATTCTCTCAGGTGATGCACCATTACCGAAAGTCGATAGTAATGCTACTATTACACGAGGCCATTTTTTTAGAGGAGTTTTATAATGAACAGCCATGTTCTACATACACTTGAATTCAATCAAATACAAAAAATGTTAGTTGATAGAGCCGGTTCTACTTTATCCAAAGAAATGGCTATGAAATGGTGTCCTTCCAGTGAATATGAAATAATCCAAAATTGGTTAAATGAAACAGATGAAGCTTTTCGATGTTTACACAAAGAAGTTTCTATGCCATTAGGACAAACTCATGATATAAGAACTGTGTTATCTAAGGCAGAAAAAGATATATGTATAATGCCGAATGAATTTACCGATTTATTGACAACACTTCTAACATATGAGAAAATGCACCATTATTTTGAGGGAGAGCGTCATCTTATATATCCTACATTAGAATCACTGTCACAGAGAATGATATCTATGGAAGGATTAGTATTAAAATTAAATCGTGTTTTTGATGATACCGGAAAAATAAAGGATAATGCATCATCAAAGTTATCACGAATTCGTACGACAATAGTAGCTTTAAAATCTAGAATTCGTCGTGCTTTACAGCATATTATTAACGATAAAGAACAAGCTGTTTTTTTTCGAGATGCTATTATTACACAAAGAAATGATCGTTATGTAGTACCTATAAAAGAAGAGTATCGCTATAGATTTGATGGTATTGTTCACGACAGATCTTCTACCGGACAAACCCTATATATGGAACCGATGATTTCTGTACAGTTAAATAATGATTTAACTGAAGCCTATGCAGAAGAAAAATCGGAAATTCGGAACATTTTATTGTCTTTAACAAAAGAAGTCTATAAAAATTCTAAAGAAATATATTTAAATTGTGAATTAGCAACACAAATGGAGTTTGTGTTTGCACGAGGACAATTAGCCTTGGATATGCAAGGAATAAGAGCTGTATGCTCTAAAAATGAAGTGTATCTTAAAGAAGCTCGGCATCCATTAATAGATGTAAAAAAAGTCGTTCCTATTTCTTTGCCTTTAGGAAAAGATTATAAAGTATTAGTTGTTACCGGTTCTAATGCCGGGGGGAAAACTATTGCAATAAAAACATTAGGCATTTTAGCATTAATGAATCAAGCCGGATTATTTATTCCTGCACAGGAAGGATCTTTATTGCCTATTTACGAAAATATTTATGCAATTATTGGTGATGATCAAAGTATTCAATATAATTTATCAACATTTTCAAGCTATATTACACAATTGAGTTCTTTTTTAGATAAATGCACATCTTCTGATTTGGTTTTATTGGATGAATTGGGATCTGGAACAGATCCAATCGAAGGTGCGGCCTTAGCAGAATCTGTTACTGAATTTTTATGCCAAAAACAAGTATCTACTATTATTACTTCTCACTTTAGTGAAATGAAAAAAATGGCTTATGAATCAGAAGGAATTGAAAATGCCTTTGTAGAGTTTGATTTAAAAACATTAATGCCTACTTACCGTTTAATTATTGGTGTAGCAGGTAATAGTAATGCATTTAATATTTGTAGACGTTTACATTTAACAGATGAAGTAATTAATAAAGCGATTAAGTTAAAACAAAATTCTCCATATAACAATATGGAATCGATTATGTCCAACCTTAATGAGCAAATGCAACAGATTCAAAAAGATAAACTTCTTATAGAAAAAACATTATATGAATCTCAACTGCTAAGAGATGAACTTAAGAAAGAAAGAGATTTATTGTTTGCTAAACGTAAACAAATATTAGAAAAAACACGAGAAGAGTCCGAAGCTATTAAACGCAATCTTCGTGTAGAATCAGAACTTATTATAAAAGAATTAAAGAAAAAAGTTTCTTCAATGAATAGAGAGACTTTAAATTTACATGTAGCGCATATTCGAGATAAGATAGATGGACTGCGTCTGCCTAATAATAAACTGGAAATACAAAGAAAGTATCCTAAAACATTAGCTGTAGGGGATATGGTGTTTATCGACACGTTAGGCAGTAATGGAACTATTACGGCGATATCAGGAAAGAAAATTACAATTGCTTGTGGAACTATTAATGTAACAGTAGATAAAAAACATTGCTTTATTCCAGAAAAAAGTAATATTTCATCCAGTGTAAAGGTTACTCCTAAAATTCGTGTTTCTAAAAATTATAGAGAAACAGCAATTTCTAAAGTTAGTACAACTCTTAATATTATTGGAAAAACTGTTGATGAATCTATTTTTGAAGTGGATAAGTTTTTAAATGATGCATTTATGGCAGGTATTTCACCGGTTCAAATTATTCACGGGAAAGGCACAGGAAGTTTACGCAAAGGAATTCATACACATTTACGAACTTTACCTTTTATAAAAGAATTTCATCTTGCAGATGCTAGAAATGGAGGTGCTGGGGTTACAGAAGTATATTTGTGACTTTAAAACTTGACCAAATAGAGCTGGAACGATATATTTAAAAAGTGAAGTAATCATTTTACTTTTTATTTGGGAAATAATTTTTATATAAATATTAAAAAATACATTTGTAATGTATTTAGAGAAGGGATGCTGATTTAATGATTCACATTGTGACAGATAGTACCGCAACTATTCTGCCGGAAATACTTGCTAAACATTCTAATATTCATATGGTTTCACTTACTCTTTGCATAGATGGGGAATATGTAGAAGAAAGTAAAACTACCATTGATGATGTAATTGCATACTCTGAAAGAGAAAAGAAATCCATTCCTACCAGTCAACCGTCTACTGGTGATTTTTTGAGTGTATTCAATTCTATTCCTAAAGAAGATAGTATTATTTGTATTAATCTTACTTCAGCGGTAAGTGGAACTGTTAATGGCGCCAGACTAGCTGCTAAACAATGCAATAATAAAAATGTAGCTGTTATTGACTCTCATACTACTGCTATTGGAATATGCCATATGGTACAGGATGCATTAGAGTTTATTGATGCAGGTATGGAATTTAATGACATTGTCGAGAAGTTAAATCAAGTTTCTTTAAAAATGAGATCTGAATTTACTATTCCTACATTAGACTATTTAAGACGTGGAGGGCGTTTAGGTAAAGCGGCGGGTCTTATTGGAAGTATTTTAAAAATTAAACCGATTATTTATGTAGATGAAACTAACCAATTAGATTCTCTAGATAAAGTTCGTACAGAGAAAAAAGCTATATCAAGTATGATTAAATATTTGGAAGAAAACTCTCCATGCAAGAGAATTGGAGTTGTACATCTTCAAAATGAAGAGAAAGCAAAATTACTAAAAAATACACTTCAAGAGCTTTATCCGAACATAGAAATTACGGTATCTACAGGTACTCCTGTATTAGCAGCCTATCTGGGACCGGGGTTATTGGGAATTATTTTTGAAAGTTTATAAATGAGTGAGGAATATATGTATACAGTAATTGATGGAAAACTGTTCAAAAAAATGTTAATTGGTTCTTATCAGCTTATGAATGAAAAGTGTGAGATTATAAACCAATTAAATGTATTCCCTGTTCCGGACGGAGATACAGGCAATAATATGTTGCATACACTTCGATCTATGTATAGCATGATTGCAGAAATGAATGATTCTGAACCGGTAGGGATTATTGCAGAAAAAGCATCTACCGGGGCTATTATGGGAGCACGAGGAAACTCAGGTGTTATTTTATCTCAAATTATCCATGGGATTTCTAAAGGATTACATGGAAAGAAAACGGCTACTTGTAGACAAATGAGTAAAGCCTTTCAGTATGGGATTTTGTATGCATATCGTGCTATTACTACACCGATAGAAGGAACCATTCTTTCTGTAGCCCGTGGCATTGCCAAAGGGACAAGAGATGTTATTCGTGAAGAACCGGATTTCAGTAAAATTCTTATTGCAGCTATTCACTCCGGAGAAAAAGCACTTGCTAAGACACCGACACAACTAAAAATTTTAGCAGATGCAAATGTAGTAGATGCCGGAGGACAGGGACTTATTTTCTTTTTAATGGGATGTTTAAATGGCTTAACCGGACAAATAACAGAGATTAATGTAACGCCTGTTCAACCGCTTATTAAAAGAATGGAAGCTAAAGGAGAATCTTTTTCTATTGAATATCCATATTGCACGGAATTTATTATCAGTCCATGTAAAATTGGAGCAAAGAAAGTTCGTGAGGCATTAATGTCATGGGGCGAATCCATGATTGTAGCAGAAGGTGACAACTTAATTAAAGTACACATTCATGCTCGTAATCCTGGGAGAGTTTTAGATATAGCAAGCTCTTGGGGGATATTACATGATATTAAATGTGATAATATGATTGATCAATTCCATAAGAATAAGTTAAAGCAAGAACAGCATGTAAAAAAAGAACTGGGGATTCTTACAGTTGTATCTGGAAAAGGTTGGGAAAATATTTATCGTAAATTGGGATGTGATATAGTTTCCGGGGGACAATCCATGAATCCTTCTGTACAGGAGCTTTCAGATGCCATGGAAAATGGACAGTATGACAACTATATTATCCTTCCTAATAATAAAAACATTATTTTAGCTGCTAAACAATTAAAGAAATGGGTTGGGGATAAGATTCAGATTGTAGAATCTAAAGATCCTATGCAAGGACTGGCAGCTGCTATGGCATTTTCTGCTAC